>NZ_CADCWD010000050.1 GCF_902806315.1 uncultured Sphingosinicella sp. | reverse complement strand
CTGGTCGAAGGGGAGAGCACCTCGAACACAACCCTGGGATCGCCCGGAAGCCGCTTTTGCATGTCGGCGGGAGCGATGTTGCAGTAGACGCTTGCGTCGGGCATTCGCAGCGTCGCGGGTCCGGTCCGAACGACCATGTCTGACGACATTGGCCGGCATCCCGAGCCACGCAGCTTCGATCCGAGCACAACGATGATGTTCGCCGTAACGGCTGCATGCAGCGGGGACCCGCCGGCCATCATGTAGAGGATTCCATCCTCAAGCTCCGCCCTGCCTTCGATCGGCAGGTCGAGAAACTCCTCGACCGTCATCTTCCGGTAACCGGGCTTGTCGGCAAGCGTCGCCATTGCCTCAGTTTAGCAGGGCAGGAGTAGCCTGTCGCTAGCCATTCCGCCGCGCCATGAAGGCGAGGCGTTCGAACAGCATCACATCCTGCTCGTTCTTGAGGAGAGCGCCGTGGAGCGGCGGGATCGCCTTGTGCGCGTCGCGGGACTGGAGCACCTCGAGCGGCATGTCCTCGTGGAGAAGGAGCTTGAGCCAGTCGATCAGCTCGCTGGTCGACGGCTTCTTCTTAAGGCCGGGCACGTCCCGGACCTCGTAGAAGATGTCCATCGCCCTGCTCACCAGCATCTTCTGAATGCCCGGGAAATGCACGTCGATGATCGCCTGCATCGTCTCGCGGTCGGGAAACTTGATATAATGGAAGAAGCAGCGGCGCAGGAACGCGTCAGGCAGTTCCTTTTCGTTGTTCGACGTGATGACGACGATCGGCCGCTCCACGGCTTTCACCGTCTCGCGCGTCTCGTAGACGTGGAATTCCATGCGATCGAGCTCCTGGAGGAGATCGTTCGGGAACTCGATGTCGGCCTTGTCGATCTCGTCGATGAGGAGGACCGGGAGCTGCGGCGAGGTGAACGCCTCCCAGAGTTTGCCCTTGCGGATGTAGTTGGAGATTTCGTGAACGCGCGGATCGCCGAGCTGGCCGTCGCGAAGCCGCGCCACCGCGTCATATTCGTAGAGGCCCTGATGCGCCTTGGTGGTCGACTTGACGTGCCACTCGATCAACGGCGCGTTGGCCGCGCGGGCGATCTCGTGCGCGAGGACGGTCTTGCCGGTGCCGGGCTCGCCCTTGACGAGGAGAGGGCGGCGCAGGGTAACGGCCGCGTTGACGGCGACCTTCAAGTCCTCCGTCGCGACATAGCTTTGAGTGCCTTGGAAACGCATATCCGGCGCTTAGGGAGGCCGGGAGCCCCGCGCAACCTGCGTCATGGGAACCCTAGTAGGGCCCGCGCGCCTGCTGACGAGCCTCGAGCAGGTCCCACAGACCGCGATGCTGGATCGAGATCTGTTCGGCGCCGAACAGGATCGCGCGCTCTGCGGCCGGCGTCGAAGCCATGACTTCGGCGACTTCGCGGATGGTCTGAGCTTCGCCCAGATCGTAGGGCGGCACTTCCACGCCGAAGCGCGCGGCGGCCGCATCGAGCACCCCGCGAACATGACGCCAGTCGAGCGCCACGGCGAGCGCCGCACCCAGTGCGCAGCCGTTTCGCTCCGACTGGGCGAGCATCTCGATCGCGTGACGCTGGCCGATGACGGCAGCCTCGGTATCCCCGGCGCCCGCGGTGCTCGGGATCGGGCCGGCTGCGACGGCCAGCTTGGTGAGAATGGACCGCTCGATGCCAAACCCGTTGATGGCGCCATTGAACCAGGCGCGCGCCGGCGCCTCGACCGAGCGGTTCGCCGCATGGTCGATCACGCCGGGCTGGCGGCCATGGAGCATGCACAGGAAATGGACGGCGTCCGCCAGGTTGCGGGCCGCATGGGGGCCCTTCAGCAGGGCCTCGCTCAGCGGATAGTCGTGGCTCCCGCTGCCATGCTCGGCGACGCAGGCCAGCAGCGCCGCACCCGTGCGCGTGCTGCCGAGCTGTCCGAGCGAAGCTGAAACCATTCGAAGATCCCCCGTGGCGTGCGCAGCCGCTGTGAGGGGGCAACCTATATCAACTCGCGTAAAGACGAGGTTTACGAGGCGTTAGGCCGCTCGCGAGGCTCTCCGCGCAGGCGAGCGTTCAAGAAGGGCCTGCTGGCGCCGCAGCTCGTCGGCCATCGGCTGGTAGACTTCGCGCTTTCCGCCCTCCCGCGGAGCGCTCAGCATGCCGAACTGCCTGTGACGCTCGTCGTCCCAGCCCGGAAAGCTTGCGATGGGATAGATGCAGATTCCCTGCACGGGCACGCCGCGGCCGATCGCCTCGCGCACTTCGTCGCAGACATAATGGAGCCAGGCAGGCCGTGCGGATCCCTCGCCGCCGGTTTCGGTGATCAGGAGCGGCCGCTGGTAACGTTCGAACGTCTCGATCAGCATGTCGGCCAAGGGGCTGTAATCGTGGCGGCCGAGTGGGATCGTCGACCCGTCGAGATACCATTGATTGTCCGAGTAGAAGTTCAATCCCAACGCATCGAGCCATTCGGGCGACCCGCCAAGCTCCGGCGCGGTGCGGCCGCTGAGCATGTCGTAGGTATTGTACTGGCTCAGCCTCTTCTCCTCCGCCGCCCGCGCATCCTCAGGAGTCTTCGGACGGACGTTGATCAACGGCTCGGCCCAGATGAAGCGGCAGTCGGGATCGACCGCGCGCATCGCCCGCATTCCGGCAATCGCGGTGCTGACGAGGTGGCGCTTGAGCCAGCCCTCTTCGTCGGGGCCGATGGCCGGGAAGACGCCGGCCCGCGCCGCCCAGGTGAGAAAGGAGATTTCGTTCAGTGGACAGACGATCGCCGCCCTTCCCGTAACCGACCGGTGGAGCCGCACCGCTTCGGCGGCGAAGGCGGCATAGGCTTCCACGAATTCGGCGCTGCCCTGATCGAGATGATCGGGCGCGCCATAGTGGAAGAGGTCCCACATCACCTGCACGCCGGCCTCGGCCGCGGCCTCCAGCATCGGCAGCCAGCTCGACCAATCGTAACGGCCGGGTGCTTGCTCGATCAGGTGCCAGCGAAGCCCGTCGCGGATGCTGAGGAGGCCGAGCTCGGCGCATGTCCGATAATCCTCGCGCACAAGCCTGTCGTGCTCGGTGGCCGCGATCAGATCGAGCCGCACGCCATCCGTGCGCCGATGCGAGGAACATTCGAACCCCGCCATGAAGAAGCTGTTGAAATGGATGTCCGCCGCCATGTTCGCGTGCCAATTCCCGAGCGGCGAGGCGGTTGCATGCCGGGCGAACAAAAAAGTGGATCGCGGGACGCGCGGCCGGGTCGAGCTCAGCCGATCTCGATCCGGACCCTCTGCACACCCGCCGCGACCTCGACCTCGACCACCTTCGGCTCGCCTTGCGACTTGATGACGCTCAACTTACCGTTCCGCTCAAGGCGAGCTTCCTTTACCCTGGAAGGGTCGGCCAGCCCCTCACTGCGCAGGTCCTCCTCGAGATCGCGCTCGGTCATGTGCACCTTGCGCATCATCCTCTCATCCACCTTTCCATCGCGGACGAGCGTCTGCACGTCGCCTTTGACGAGCGTGCCGAAGCCGTGCCAGCGAAGCGCGATGCCGGAGAACAGCCAGTGCATCAGCACCAGCACGGCCGCTCCGGTCATGGTGGGCACCATTGGG
>NZ_CADCWD010000049.1 GCF_902806315.1 uncultured Sphingosinicella sp. | reverse complement strand
GCTTCTTCAGCGGCGGCTTCTTCGGTGGCGGCGGCGGCAACGCCATCTTCACCGCCTCGACCAGCACGTCGACGGGCGGTGTATCGACCTCCACCGGGGGAGTCTCGACGACCTCCAGCTCCAGCGGCGGCTCCACCTCGACTTCGGGTGGCTCGACATCCACCGGCGGAAGCTCGACCTCGACCAGCGGCGGCTCCACGTCCACGTCCGGCGGCTCGACTTCAACGTCCACCGGCGGAAGCTCGACTTCGACTTCGTCCGGCGCGACCTCGACATCGACCTCGAGCGGCAACGTCTCGACGTCGACCTCGTCGAGCAGCTTCGGCGGCGGAACGAGCACGTCGACGAGCACGTCCACCAGCACCTCGACCGGCGGGCAGACTTCGACGGGCGGCGACACGCCGGGTTCGACGGGTGGCACTCCGGTTCCGGCACCGCCGATGCTGATCCTGTTCGGCGCCGCCGCGGCGGCCCTCGTTGCCCGGCGCAAGATCGCCCGCGCCGAAGCCTGAGCCCGGCTCAATGGAGAAGGCCGCGCCTCCGGGGGGAGCGCGGCCTTTCTCTTGTCCGGCATCGACGTGCCGGACCAAGCGTCGTTATTGGGCGCTGATGATTTTCTCGATCGCGTCGACCGTGTGCCCAGTCAGGTCCTTGGCGATCTCGCCGGTGAGGCGCTTCTCGACTTCCTTATGATAGTGCTTGCGCAGCTCCCCGAGCGTCTTGGGCGGAGCGACGATGATCAGGGATTCGAAATCGTTGCGGAGCGCGCGCGTCTTCAAGAGCTCGGCGGTCTCGGCGGCGAAGCGGTCCTCTTCGAGCTGGTGGAAGTCGGTCTCTTCATAGGCGCTGCGACCGGCGCCGCCCGAGGCATCGAAGGTGCGCCCACGGTCTGCCGTCTTCAGATCGCGATCGGGAAGATTCTCCTGCTCGCGCTTGCGCTCGATCTCCAGCTTCAGGAACTCGGCGTCACCTTCGTTGCGGAAGAACAGCATCTTGGCACCGTCTGCGACGACGACGAAACTGTTGTGCGGAACCTGCATTACCTTCTCCTCCGGTGTTTGCATGTGAACGCCGACTCTCCGGATTTGGTTGCCCGCCCGAGCTTGCCCGCAGGGGGGCTCGCCGCCATAGCGAATGAAATGCGGATTCTGCTCACCAACGACGATGGCGTGAACGCCACCGGCCTCAAGGTTCTCGAGCGGATCGCGCGCAAATTCTCGGACGACATCTGGGTGGTCGCACCGACGGAGGAGCAGTCGGGAGCCGGCCATTCGTTGACACTGACCCAGCCGGTGCGGCTGCGGCGGCTTGGCGAACGGCGCTTCTGCGTGACCGGCACGCCGACGGACAGCGTGATGATGGCGATCGCGCACATCATGAAGGACCAGAAGCCGGACCTCGTCCTGTCCGGCGTTAATCGCGGTGCGAACCTGGGCGAGGACGTCACTTATTCGGGGACGGTCTCGGCCGCCATGGAAGGCGCACTGGCGGGGATACCGTCCATCGCGCTCAGCCAGAGCTATGCGAAGGAAGGCATGGGCGACACCGTCCCCTTCGCCGCGGCCGAAGCCTGGGCGGAGCAGGTGCTGCGCCCCATCGTCGACACGACAATGGAGCCGCGGACTTTGATCAACATCAACTTCCCGGCGCTGGCTCCGGAGGAGGTGAAGGGCGTCCGGGTCACGCAGCAGGGCCTGCGCGACTATGGCCGGCTGCGCATCGTCCAGCGCACCGATCCGCGCGGTTACGAATATTTCTGGTTCGGTCTGGGACCGATGATCGAGACGCCGAGCCACTCTACGGACCTCGAAGCGATCGCCGACGGTTATGTCGCGGTGACGCCGCTACACCTCGACCTCACCCACGGCCCCTCGCTCGGGCGTCTGGCCGAGCTCTACGCCTGATGGGCAAGCGGCCGCGCGGTCCTGACCGGGTCACGCTGCGGCGCAGGAGCCCGCTTCCCGTCTGGGCGCAGATCGCCTGGCGCGCCGGGCTGGTCATCGGACTGTTGCTGCTCGCTGTCGCGGTGCACTGGTTCGAGCGCGACGGCCTCAAGGACACGCATGACGGCGTCGTCGACTTCCTCGACGTGCTTTATTTTACATCCATAAGTATCACGACCACCGGCTATGGCGACATCGTGCCCGTCAGCCCATCGGCCCGGATGTTCGATGCCTTCATCGTCACTCCGATCCGCATCTTCTTCGTGCTGATCTTCGTCGGCACCGCCTACAATCTCGTTTTCCGCCGCTCATGGGACAATTTTCGAATGGAACGCATACAGCGCAACCTCTCGGATCATGTGATTATCGCCGGGTTCGGGACCAGCGGCTCCGAGGCTTTGGACGAGCTGCTGGCGCTCGGAGCGCCGGCGCACAATGTCGTCGTGATCGATACGAGCGCGGAAGCACTGGAGCGGCCGGAATCCCTTGGCTGCGCGGTGCTGGAGGCCGACGCCACTCGCGACAAAACGCTTCAGGCGGTTCACATCGAACGAGCGCGGGCGATGATCGTCTCGGCAGGCCGGGACGACACCGCCATCCTCATCACGCTCACCGCGCGTCACCTTGCACCGAGGCTCAAGATCAGCGTCGCGGTGCGCAACGAGGATAACGAGCTTCTCGCCCGCCAGGCGGGGGCCACGACAGTGATCAACCCCGTGAGTTTCGCCGGCCTTCTGCTCGCAGGCTCCACGCACGGCGCACACATCTCGGATTATATCGCGGACCTCGCGTCTTCGAGCGGCCGTGTTCGCCTTTCGGAACGCGACGTGCTTGACGAGGAGTGCGGGAAACCGCTCTCCGAGATTACCAAGGGTCTCGGCGTGCGCCTTTACCGCGACGGGGTCCCGCACGGCTTCTGGGAGCCGGAAGCCAAGTCGCTGCGTCCCGGCGACTGCATCGTCGAGATCCTGCCCACCGCAAAGCGGGAGCGCGAACTCGGCAAGTCCTAGCGGAAGGGCGGCTCGTTGAACGCGCGCAACTTGCGGCTGTGGAGGCGCCAGCTGTTGGCGCGCATCCGCTCGCAGGCGGCGATGCCGATCATGAGATGCTCGCCGATCGCGCGCTCGTAGAAGCGGTTGGCTTGTCCCGGCAGCTTGATCTCGCCGTGGAGCGGCTTGTCCGAGATGCAGAGCAAGGTGCCGTAGGGCACGCGGAAGCGATAGCCCTGGGCGGCGATGGTCGCGGATTCCATGTCGATCGCCACCGCCCGCGATTGGTTGAACAAGAGGGCCGATGACGAATAGCGCAGCTCCCAGTTGCGGTCGTCCGTAGTGACGACGGTGCCGGTGCGGAGGCGCTGGCGGAGAGCGACGTCATCCTCCCCGCTGACCTGTAGAGCCGCTTCCTGCAGCGCCTGCTGCACCTCGGCGATGGGCGGGATCGGAACTGTGGGCGAGAGCACCGCGTCGAGGACGTGGTCGTCGCGCAGGTAAGCGTGGGCGAGCACATAGTCACCGATGCGCTGGCTTTCGCGAAGGCCGCCGCAATGGCCGATCATCAGCCATGCTTCCGGGCGGAGCACCGCCAGATGGTCGGTGATCGTCTTCGCGTTGGAGGGTCCGACGCCGATATTGACGAGAGTGATGCCGTTCCCGCCATCCGAAATGAGGTGATAGGCGGGCATCTGATGCCGCCGCCACATGCCGTCGGCGATGACGCGCTCGGGATCGACATCGTCTCCCCCCGTCACGAGCAGCCCGCCCGCGCCGGCGAGAGCGGTGTAGGGGCTGGCGGGATCCTTCACCTGCTCCAGCGCCCAGCGGACGAACGCATCGACATAGCGATGATAGTTGGTGAATAGCATGTAGCGCTGGAAATGCTCGGGCTCGGTGCCGGAATAATGGCGCAGGCGCGCGAGCGAGAAGTCGACCCGGAGAGCGTCGAACAAAGCGAGCGGCTGGGCCGCGCCGGCACTCGACCACCAGGCCCCGTCGGCAATCTCGTCGCCGATCTGCGCAAGCTCGGTGGCCGGGAAATAGCGGGAAAGATCGGCCGAAGCGACGTCGCCGAGCTCGATGTCGCCGATCACATAGGGATAGGGGATCTCCTGCCGGCTGCGGCCGACTTCGATCTCGACGTCGTAATTGCCAAGCAGGAAGTCGATCTGCTCGGTGAGATAGTCCTCGAACAATTCGGGCCGAGTGACGCTCTGGGCGTAGAGACCGGGGGTCGTGAGGCGGCCGAAGGCACGGCCGGTCGGCGACTTGGCGGGATCGCCATGATAGCGGATGCGCAGCTCGGGATAGGCGAAGGCGCCGTCCTTGCGGGCCTGCGCGTCGGGCAGCGTGCCGCCATTGATGTAGCGCGAAAGCGCGCCCCGAAGGTTATCCACGCTTTCGGAAAAGATCGCCTTCAGCTGCGCCACGTGCGGCGCGGATCTGGAATCGCTCATTTTGGTCCCTTGTTTCACAAGGGCTTTAGGCAGAGCGGGCGGGTGCTGGCTAGAGCGGCGCAGTCGATTGGCGGGTGATCGCTTCGACAGAGGCGGCGAGGTCGGCCTGACGGAAGGGCTTGGAAAGGCGTGGCAGATCGGGCGCGAGGCCGTCCGTCTCGGCATAGCCGGAGACGATCAGCACCGGGAGACCCGGCCAACGTTCGCGCACCTGGCGCGCGAGGTCGGCGCCCGTCATGCCGGGCATCAGGTGGTCGGTCACGAGGAGGTGGAATTCGAGCCCATCGGCGAGCTGCGCGAGCGCGGCGGACGCGGAGGCCGTTTCCACCACTTCATAGCCCATTTCCGCGAGCATGTCGGCGGTGCTCATCCGCACAAGATCCTCATCATCGACGAGGAGGGCCCGGCCCCGTGCGCTGTTGGAGGGCGCCTTAGCGGGGGCCGCCTCCTCGCTGGCGGCAGCCGTCGCGCTCCTCGGGAGCCAGAGATCAACGCGGGTCCCGAGCCCCGGCCGGCTGTCGATCGCGAAGCCGCCGCCGAGCTGAACCGCCAAGCCGTGCACCATGGAAAGACCCAGTCCGGTGCCCTTGCCGATGCCCTTGGTCGAGAAGAACGGCTCGATTGCGCGAGCCAGGGTCTTCTCGTCCATCCCCTGGCCGGTGTCGGCGACAGACAGGCAGACGTAGTTTCCCGGCTTGAGCTTCGCGCGGTGCCCGGTGCCGACCCGCTCGCCGGCCGCGGCGATGGTCAGGGTGCCTCCGTCGGGCATTGCGTCGCGAGCGTTCACGCTGAGGTTGAGGATGGCCATTTCGAGCTGGTTGGGATCGGCCTGGGCGGGCGGCACGTCCGGCGCGATGTCGAGCGCGAGCTTGATCTGCGGGCCGGACGTGCTCTGGATGAGATTGGCCATGCCGCCTACGAGGGCCGCCACGTCGACAGCCCCGGCCTTCAGAGGCTGGCGCCGCGCAAATGCGAGGAGGCGCTGAACGAGCATTCTTGCGCGCTCGGCCGACTGGAGCGCGCCATCGATCAGCCGCTGCTCCCGCTCGCCGCCAAGTCCTTTGCGCTTCAGGAGATCGAGGCCGCCAATGATGGGAGTGAGAAGATTGTTGAAATCGTGCGCCACGCCGCCGGTGAGCTGGCCCATGGCCTCGAGCTTCTGCGATTGGCGGAGCTGCTCGTGCGCATGTTCCAGCTCGGCCGTGCGCTCGGCGACCCTTTGCTCCAGCGTCTCGTTGAACCGCCGCAATTCCTCCTGTGCCTTATGGCGATCGGTGTCGTCGAGATAGACGGCGTCGATGATGACCGGATTGCCGGCTTCGTCCCGGCGCATCCGGCCGCGGCCGTAAAGCCAACGAACCTGCCCATCCGGCCAGACCACCCGATGTTCGAGATCGAAGACATCTCGGTCACTTTCAAGGTTTGCCCGCCGTTCGCGCGCGACGCGCTCGAGATCGTCGGGATGGTAGGCGGCCCGCATTTCGGGGAGGGTCATTTGCTTGCCAGGCCGATGGCCGAACAGGACGGCGAGAGCGTCGCTATGGATGACCCGGCCTCCGGGAAGGTAGAAAGTGGCCTGCCCGAGGCGGCCGGCGTCGAGCGCGAGACGCAGGCGCTCCTCGCTTTCGCGCAGCTCGCTCTCGGCGCGACGGCGCCGGGTGACGTCGCGGCCGATGGCGTGAAGGCCGTCGGGCACCCCATTCGAGTCGCGCGTGAGGCGGGAGTTGATCTCCCAGATCATCCGCTGCCCGTCGCCGTCGAACACCTCGACCTCGTATCTCGTCGCGTGCTCTCCGGCGAGCTTGGCGGCGAACATGGCCCTGACCCGCTCCAGAACCTCGGGCGGTACGAAGTCGGAGATCGAGCGCCCGATCAGCTCCGAGCACGGGCGCCCGACCGCCGCGGCCACCGCCGGGTTGCAGCTGGTGATCCGCCTGCCGAGATCGGCAGTGAAGATGAAGTCGTTCGCATTTTCAAACTGCTCGCGGTAACGCGCCTCGCTCATGGCAAGCGCCTGCTCCGCCGCCAGACGGGCCGTGTCGTCTCGAAGCGTCAGGATCGCGCCCCGCTGCCGGCCGGCTTCGTCCATCAGCGGGCGCGCGGTGCCGATCGCCAGCACCTCTTCTCGCCGTGCTGCACCGCGCGGCTGAGCGGCAGATCGGCCGCGGGATAGGGTGCGCCGTCGAGCGTCAGGAGATGATAGACTTCGCTATAGTGATCGGGCTGCACGTCGAGGCGCTTGACCCCGTGCAATCGGGCGGCCGCCTCGTTCACCAGGATGATCGCGCCGCTCTCGTCGGTGACGATCACGCCCTCCGCAATCTGCTCCAGCACGGCGGCGGCGCCCAGGAGCTGCGCCTCGGAGCGGGCGGGCTCCGGCCCGGACCCGCCGCCCCGGCCTTCGAGCGCACCTGCGGCTCTTTGCGCCATATCCCGTCCCCCCGATCGATCACGGCCGCCTCGCCCCCGCGATCGCCACCTTTGTGTTTAACTCAGCACGGGAACGATGGCGAGTCGGCCGCGCCTAGAAAAAGCCAATGTTTGCGCCTATGTGGCCCGCATCCCATGGCTCTCGTACTTCCCTCACCGCCCAAGGTCGGCATGGTTTCGCTCGGCTGCCCGAAGAACCTCGTCGATTCCGAGCGCATCCTTACCAAGCTGCGCTCGGACGGCTATGCCATGTCCCCGGACTATGCAGGCGCCGACGTCGTGCTGGTCAATACGTGCGGCTTCCTCGATTCCGCCAAGGAAGAGAGCCTGGAAGCGATCGGGGAGGCTATTGCCGAAAATGGCCGGGTGATCGTGACCGGCTGCATGGGCAAGGAAGCCGAGACGATCCGCGCGCGCTTTCCCCAGGTGCTCGCGGTCACGGGTGCGCATCAATATGAGCAAGTCGTCGGCGCCGTCTACGAAGCCGCGCCGATGCCGCCTTCGGCCTTTCTCAACCTGGTGCCCGAGCGCGATCTCAAGCTCACGCCCCGCCACTATAGCTATTTGAAGATCTCAGAAGGCTGCAACCATCGTTGCGCCTTCTGTATCATCCCCAGCCTGCGCGGCGATCTCGTCTCGCGGCGGCCGGATGCGATCCTGCGCGAAGCGGAAAAGCTGATCGCGGCGGGCACCAAGGAGCTGCTGGTGATCAGCCAGGACACCTCGGCTTACGGCGTCGACATCCGCCACCAGCCGCGCGCCTGGAAGGGCGGCGAGGTGCGGGCGCACATGACCGATCTTGCGCGCGAGCTGGGTAGGCTCGGCTCCTGGGTGCGGCTGCACTATGTCTATCCCTATCCGCATGTCGACCAGGTCATCCCGCTGATGGCGGAGGGCCTGATCCTCCCCTATCTCGACATTCCGTTCCAGCATGCCTCGCCGTCCGTACTGAAGGCGATGAAGCGGCCGGCGAACCAGGTGAAGGTGCTGGAGCGGCTCCGCGCCTGGCGGGAGATCTGCCCGGACATCGCGATCCGCTCCTCCTTCGTGGTCGGCTTCCCCGGCGAAACGGAAGCGGATTTCGAGTATCTGCTCGAATGGCTGGACGAAGCGCAGCTCGACCGGGTTGGTGCGTTTCGCTTCGAACCGGTTCAGGGCGCGGCCGCCAACGACTTGCCGGACGCCGTGCCCGAAGAAGTGAAGGAAGAGCGTTACGCGCGCGTGATGGAGAAGACCGCCGCCATTTCCGCGGCCAAGCTCCAGGCGAAGATCGGCCGGACGCTCGACGTGATCATTGATGTGGCGGACGAAGAAGGCGGCGCATCCGGGCGCTCCTACGCCGACGCGCCGGAAATTGACGGCGAGGTCCACCTTCGCGACGCGCCCAACGCCAAGCAGGGCGACATCCTGAAGGTGCTGGTAGAAGACGCGGACGAGCACGATTTGTTCGGCGTGCCCATCGCCTGATCAGCGACTCTGCAGCTCCTGCCACCCGGCTTCGGTGGGCGGCGGCATCGGACCTAAACGACGCGTCCACCAGACATGGCTTTCGCGGAGCGTGTCGGCCACCGGCCGGCCCTGCGCGTCACGCGCGGGATCGAAGCGGTAGCGGTGCTGGATGAGGCCGCAGCTGATCTGGTCGAGCTCGGCATTGCCGCTGCTCTTCAGCACGGCGCAATTGCTGACCCGCCCATTGGCCGCGATCGTGAGCCGGACCTGCACCTCGCCGCCGATGCCGGCGTTCTTCAGGTGCCTGGGATAGTCGCGGCGCGAGAGCGAGCCCTGGATCAGCCGGGCGCGGATGGCGGCCCCGCCGCCTCCGCCCGTTCCGCTACCCGATCCACCGCTTCCGAAGCCGTTGCCGATTCCGCCGGCGCCCGTTCCGGGGCCGGGCACCGGAGCGGCGCCGGATGAAGCCTGGGCGCCCTCCGCAGGCTTCGGCGCGGCGATCACCGGGGAGGGCACTTCGAGAGGGATCTTGCGCTTGGGCGCGACGATCGGCGTCGCTTTGGACTTGAGGTTGGGCGGAGCGGCTGCGCCTTCGGGCTCCGTGTTCCGCTGCTTGACCGGAACCGTCTCCTCGATCGGCGGAGGCGGAGCTTCGACGGGAACGTCGAACATCTTCAGCCGATCATCGAGTGCCTGGGGTATCTGGAAGCCGAGGCCGACGATCAGCGCATAGCCGAGCAGCGCATGAAAGGCGGCCACTCCGGCAGCGGAGGCGAGCCGATCGCGTGTCCTGTCCTCAACCCATTGCCTCATGCATTCGTCCTCCCCTGGAAGAGCGCCGCGGCCCGACTAAACGCCTGTCGATACGCTACATTATCCCACTTCGCCGCTGTATGGGAGGTTAAGCGTGAGCGCCGAGATCTTACGCGGCAGCGCCGAGGTGAGGAACCCGCGCGCCGTTCCGAACGCTTTGACGGCAGCGACGAAATGGAAGGATCGGATCATGTTGAAGCGTTTATTGTTCACGGTCGGCATCGGATATCTCATGCGCAGGCTTAGTGGCGGCAGGCGCTCGCCGCGCACCTACGGCACGCGCTGGTAGAAGTCCGGGTCGGACACAGGAGGGCCGCTCCCCACCGGGAGCGGCCCTTCTTGTTTGTGGGGCAATTCCTGCCTCGTCCTCGCATCCCGATTTGCTAAGGCGTCGCCCATGACCGATCTCTCCCCGCTGCTTCAGGCCGACAAGGGCCAGCCCGCCACCTCGCTCGTGCTCGTCGACAAGAGCGGCTTCGACGCATGGCTGCAGGCACAGCCGGAGCGCGTGCGGCAGGTACTGACAGCACAGGGGTTCAAGGCAGAAGGCTACCAACTCGCGATCGTGCAGGGCGAGAAAGCCGAATGGTCCGCGGCCCTCGGCGTGGCCAATGTCGGCGAGCTCAGCCCCTGGTGCCTGGCAAAGGCCGCCGAGACGCTTCCCGAAGGCACTTACCGAGTTGAGGGCCAGGGCCCGGGCCCGGCGGCGCTCGGCTGGCTGCTCGGCCAATATCGCTTCGACCGCTACAAGGCGGAAAAGCCGAAGAAGGTCCCGCGCATCCTGCTCACTGACGACCCGGCTCGGATCGAGGAGAGCGTGCAGCTCGCAGAAGCGACCCATCTGGTGCGCGACCTCGTCAATCTGCCGGCACAGGACCTTGGGCCGGCGGAGTTGGAAGCGGCGGCGGCGGCAATCGCCAAGGATGCCGGCGTGAAGCTCGCCGTGACGTCGGGCGAGAAGCTGGCGGCGGAGTATCCGATGATCCATGCCGTCGGCCGCGCCGCTTCTCAGGACCGGGCGCCGCGCCTGATCGAGCTTGAATGGGGCGACCAGCGGCACCCGCGCATCGCCATTGTCGGCAAGGGCGTCGTGTTCGACAGCGGCGGTCTCGACATCAAGAACGCGTCCGGCATGCGCTTGATGAAGAAGGACATGGGCGGCGGCGCCCACGCGTTGGCGCTGGCGCAGCTCGTAATCCGGAGCCGGCTTCCGGTCCGCCTCCACCTCCTCGTCCCCGCAGTCGAGAATGCCATTTCCGGCAATGCCTTCAGGCCCGGCGACGTGCTGACGAGCCGCAAGGGCGTGACCGTGGAGATCGGCAACACGGACGCCGAGGGCCGGCTCATCCTTGGCGACGCGCTCACCCGGGCGGCCGAAGGCGCGCCCGAGCTCATCATCGACTTTGCAACCCTGACGGGCGCGGCGCGGGTCGCACTTGGGCCGGACCTCCCCGCCCTGTTCGCCAATGACGAGGCGCTCGCCGCCGACCTCCTGGCCGCCAGCGAGAAGGTCTCCGATCCCATATGGCGGATGCCGCTGTGGAAAGCCTATAACGAGCTGTTCGCTTCCGACATCGCGGACATCGGCAATTCCTCCGACGCGCCGATGGCCGGCGCGGTCACCGCCGCCTTGTTCCTGCAGAAGTTCGTGCCGGACAAAATGCCCTGGGCGCATTTCGACACTTTCGCCTGGCGGGCGTCCGCAAAGCCGGGCCGTCCCAAAGGCGGAGACGCGCTCGGGCTGAGGGCCGCCTGGCAGATGCTGAAGGCGCGTTACGGAGGGTGAGACGAAAACCGCTGTGTTTGCGTCGAAATTCCTTCTGGTTAACGAAACGAAAGCGGTTCTGACTGGTTGTAGTCCCGAAACAGAACTCTCGCTCCAAGCGGAGAACAACGTGTCGGAACGCTCCCTTAAAGGCTGGATGCAAACGCTGATCAGCTATGTGAGGTCAGGCCAGCCCGACCTCACCAACCGCCAGATGGCTTTGATGCTGCTGGTGTACCTCACTCCTGGACCGCACACGGTGCGCGGGCTCGCCAATATATTGGGTGTGTCCAAGCCGGTGATCACGCGCGCCTTGAACACTCTCGGCACGCTCGGCTATCTGCGCCGGGTGCGCGACGAGGCGGACCGCCGCAACGTGTTCGTCGCCAAAACCAGCACGGGACAGGAATTCCTTGACGGATTCGAACGCAACATCGAGCAGGAAGCCCCTGCCCGCCGATCCGCCAAGGAGCGACCCTTCATCCTCCAGCACGGCTAAGCGCTTCAGCCTGAGCGGGCCGTCGCTGGCGCTGGACGACCGCGTTCACGCCTATCGCCGCGACATCGCTGACATCGCGCTGGCGGGTGAATTGTTCGCGCCTCATTATGCGCGGCCGATGATGCGCAGCTGCGGCGTGCGGCCGACGTTCCTACGCTATAAGCCCAGTCCGGATGGCGTGATCGGCTCCGAGCTTCTGCCCGGGGAGGAATTCGCCGTGCTGGAACTCTCCGGCGAATGGGCCTGGGGCTATTGCCGCTACGATCATTATGTCGGCTACGTGTCTGCGATCGACCTCGTCGAAGCGCCGCCCGCGACACATATCGTGGCGGCGGCCCACGCTCGGATCCATGTCGAGCCTGACATCCACGCGCCGGTGCTCGCGAACCTGTCGATGGGCGCCCGCGTGACCGGCGAGGAGCGCCACGGCTTTCTCGGCACCGACATCGGCTATCTTCCGTTCACAACATTGCGGCCGCTCGACGCCTATGAGCATGATCCGGTGGCGGTGGCGGAGCGGCTGAACGGGTCACCTTATCTGCTTGGCGGGCGGACCGTCAGCGGGATTGACTGCTCAGGGCTGGTGCAGCTCTCGCTCGCGTTGTGCGGCATCCCCTCGCCGCGCGACAGCGACCAGCAACGCGTACTTGGAGAGGCACTGCCGGAAGATGCGGAGCTGCGGCGCGGCGACCTGCTCTTCTTCAAGGGCCATGTCGGCCTGATGGCGGACGGGGAGCGGCTGATCCACGCCACCGGTCATCACGGGAGAACCCTCATCGAGCCGCTGGAGGAGATCGCCGCCCGGACTGCAATCGAGGAGCGCAGGCGGATCGCGTAGCTCCAGACGCGAGGCTGCATCCCACCTGTTCACGTCATTGCGAGGAGCGTAGCGACGAAGCAACCTACGCATCCGAGGCTGGACTGGATTGCTTCGCTACGCTCGCAATGACGACTTAGGCTGAGCGCGGCTCAGGGAGCATGCGCCTACATCTCGCCTTTGGCGCGGCGCAGCGCGTACCATTTCGAGACGTTCGCATTGTGCTCGGCGAGCGTGTTCGCGAATACATGGCCGCCGGTGCCGTCCGCCACGAAGTAGAGCGCCTTGGTGTCCGCCGGATCGAGCACCGCGGCGATCGACTCACGACCCGGATTGGCGATCGGGCCGATCGGCAGTCCGGCCATGCGGTAGGTGTTATAGCCATTGTTCGTGTTGAGCTCGGAGCGCAGGATACGGCGGCCCAAAGGCTTGCCCTTGGTCACCGGGTAGATGACGGTCGGATCGGCCTGGAGCGGCATCCCGACCCTTAGCCGGTTGCTATAGACGCCCGCCACTGTGCGGCGCTCGGACGCTTTGCCGGTTTCCTTCTCGACGATGGATGCGAGCGTCATCACCTCATTGCGGTTCGATACGGGCAAGCCCGGCTTGCGCTTCGCCCAGAGCGCGTTGAATTCCTTGTTCATCGCGTCCTGCATCCGATTCAGCACCGCCGCCCGGCTTTCGCCGCGCTGGTAGCTGTAGCTGTCCGGGAGGATCGAACCTTCCTCCGGCACCGGCACATTTCCCGTCAGCACCGGCGCGCGCATCAGCCGCTCGTGGACCATGATCGACGGCATCCCCTCGGGCACCGTGACGAAGCGCTGCAGCGTCTTGCCGCTCTGCAGCAGCTCCAGCAGGTCGGACGGGCTGGAGCCTGCCGGGACCTCATATTCGCCTGCCCGGATCGGCTTGTCGCCGCCGAACAGGCGGGCGCGGAGCAGGAAGGCGTCGGCCGAGGCGAGCACGCCTGCTTTTTCGAGGCTGTTCGCGGCCGCGGACATGCTCGAGCCTTCGGCGATGACCACCGGCGTCGGCTGCTTGGCGGGACCGGCGGCGCTCCACCCGGTCAGCAGCCAGATGCCGACGGCAAGCCCGATGAGCATGCCGGCCGCGACGCCCAGCAGTAACAGACGCTTCGGTGACAGCTTCACTGGAGCGTGCGCATTACCAGGCTGGCGTTGGTGCCGCCGAAGCCGAAGCTGTTGTTGAGCACCGCCTTGACCGGCCGCTCCTTGGCGACGAGCGGCACGAGATCGACGCCGGCCGTGCCGTCGCTCGGGTTTTCGAGGTTCAGGGTGGGCGGCACGATCTGGTCGCGCATGGCAAGGATGCAGAAGATCGCCTCGACCGCGCCCGCGCCGCCGAGCAGGTGGCCGATCGCGGATTTGGTCGAGCTCATCGAAAGCTTGCCGACGGCATTGCCGAACAGCTTGCGGACGGAGCCGAGCTCCAGCTCGTCGCCGAGCGGCGTCGAAGTGCCGTGCGCGTTGATATAATCGATGTCGCTGAGATCGAGCCCGGAGCGCTTCATCGCCACTTCCATCGCCCGATAGCCGCCCGCGCCTTCCGGGTGCGGCGCGGTGACGTGATAGGCGTCGCCCGACATGCCGTAGCCGATCAGCTCGGCATAGATCTTGGCGCCGCGCTTCTTGGCGCGCTCATATTCCTCGAGCACGACCACGCCCGCGCCCTCGCCCATGACGAAGCCGTCACGGTCCTTGTCATAAGGACGGCTGGCGCGCTCGGGCTCGTCGTTGAAGCGCGTCGACAGCGCCTTTGCCTGAGAGAAACCGGCAATGCCGATCGGGCAGATCGCGCTTTCGGCGCCGCCCGCGAGCATCACGTCGGCATCGTCGAGCTGGATCATGCGAGCCGCGTCGCCGATAGAGTGCGCGCCCGTCGAGCAGGCGGTGACGACCGCGTGGTTGGGGCCCATCAGGCCGTATTTGATCGAGACCTGGCCCGAGATGAGGTTGATGAGGCGGCCGTGGACGAAATGCGGGGAGACGCGGCGCGGCCCCTTTTCGTGCAGGATCAGCGATTCCTTTTCGATGCCGGGAAGCCCGCCGATGCCCGAGCCGATCGAGACGCCGACGCGGTAGCGCTCCTCCTCGGTCATGTCCGTAAGGCCGGCATCCTCGAGCGCCTGCCCGGCGGCGTCGATGCCGAAGATGATGAACGGATCGACCTGGCGCTGCACCTTGTGGTCGACGCGATTGTTCGCATCAAAGCCATATTCATGGCTCGGAGGCTTAACCTCGCACGCCACCTTGCAGGCGAAGTCGGTCGGGTCGAACCGCTCGATCCGGGCCGCGCCGCTCTTCGACGCGAGAATGTTCTTCCAGCTCGTCTCGACATCGGCGCCGAGCGGGGTCACGAGCCCGAGACCTGTCACGACTACGCGGCGCATCGGCCAAACTCCTGTTTCAAATGGGCAAACGGCTCCCGGCCTTAGGCTGGGAGCCGTCAAATCGCAAAGCGCTCGATCTCACCGAGGACGGTGGGACCATATGCGGCTCAGGCCTTGTTGGCCTCGATATAGTCGATCGCGTCCTTGACCGTGGTGATCTTCTCGGCCGCATCGTCGGGGATCTCGACGCCGAACTCTTCCTCGAACGCCATGACGAGCTCGACAATGTCGAGGCTGTCCGCGCCGAGATCGTCGATGAAGCTGGCCTCCTCGGTCACCTTCTCGTTCTCCACGCCAAGATGCTCGACGACGATCTTCTTAACGCGCTCGGCGGTCTCGCTCATAATGCCCCTTTCAGCATGTAACTGGATTCCAGGCGGCTCTAGCCAAGCCCCCTGTGGCTGGCAAGTCCCGCCCGGGACGCCTGCGCCTGCCTTTACGCTCCATTTACCAGCTTCGCCTACGCCTTGCCAATGGCCCTTGCGATCTCCTCGCTTCGCGACGCCGACTGGCTCGGCGATACGCGGACGCGCGCGGTCATGCTGACGTTCGCGGTCACGCTGCCGGGCCTGGCGGTGGTCTGGATCGCGATGTCGCGCGGCGGGATCGATCCTGCCGGCCATCCGATCGGGACGGATTATCTGAGCTTCTGGACCGCTGCGCGCTTCGCGGTTTCCGGCGAAGCGGCGGCGGCATACGACATTGCCGCCCATCATGCGGCGCAGAGGACGCAGGCCGGGACGGATCCGGGCTATGCGGCTTTCTTCTATCCGCCCACATTCCTGCTGGCGCTACTTCCCTTCGGCCTGTTCGGTTATTTCACGTCGCTAGCGCTTTGGCTGGGAACGACGCTCGCCGCTTATTGGCACGCATTTCGGGGCTGGGCCTGCGGCTGGAGCGCGGCCTCACTCGCGCTGATCGCCTATCCAGCCGTGCTTTCGAACGCCGGGCACGGTCAAAATGCTTTTCTCACCGCAGCTTTAATCGGAGGCGGCGCCTTGCTGGTGGAGCGGCGCCCGTGGCTCGCAGGAGTGCTGCTCGGAGCACTGATCATCAAGCCGCACCTCGCGCTCGTGATCCCCTTCGCCTTGCTCTTCCGCGGCGAGTGGCGAAGCATCGCCGCGGCCGCAGCCTCCGCGGCTGCCTTGTGCCTGGCCGCATTGCTGGTGCTCGGAAGCGAGAGCTGGATCGGCTTTTTCGAAGGCACCGCGCTTGCCCGCACGACGCTGGAAAACGGCCTTGTCGATCCTGCCAAGATGCAGAGCCTGTTTGCAGCGGCGCGGCTGCTCGGCACGCCGCTTCCTCTTGCTTATGGCTTGCAGGCGGCGCTGTTCGCGCTCGCCTTGCTAGGCCTGTTCCTCGTCGCCCGCGCTGGAGCCGATGCGCGCGCGCAGGGAGCCACGATGACCGCCGCGGCCCTCGTGTCCACGCCGTTCCTGCTCGATTACGATCTGACGCTGGCGGCGTTCCCGATGGTCTGGATGTTCATCGAGGCGCGGCGGACCGGCTTCCTTCCTTGGGAAAAGATCGTCCTTGCCGCAGCGTTCATCCTGCCGTTGATCTCGCGCAGCCTGGCGATGTCCGCCGGCATTCCGTTGGCGCCGCTCGTGCTTGGCGCACTTTTCCTGCTGGTCGTGCGCCGCGCGCGGTCAGATCATCGCCATGCCGCCGTTGACGTGGATGGTCTGCCCAGTGACGTAGGCGCCCTCGCGGCTCGCTAGGTAGACTGCTGCGGCGGCAACGTCGCTCCCCTCGCCGAGCTTGCCGGCAGGGATGCGGCCGAGCAGGGCCTGCTTCTGCGCGTCCGGCAACGCATCGGTCATGGCCGACTGGATGAAGCCGGGAGCGATGCAGTTGACGGTGATATTGCGGGACGCGACCTCCTGGGCGAGCGCCTTCGACATGCCGACCAAGCCCGCCTTGGACGCCGCGTAATTGGCCTGCCCCGGGTTGCCCGTCGTGCCAACGACGGAGGTGATCGAAATGATCCGGCCATGCTTGGCGCGCATCATCGGCTTGAGCGCGGCACGGGCGAGTCGGAAGGCCGCTTCGAGATTGATGCGGATGACGTCGGACCATTCCTCGTCCTTCATCCGCATCGCGAGATTGTCGCGAGTGACGCCGGCATTGTTGACTAGGATGTCCAGTTTCCCGAACTGCTCCACCGCGCGCGGCACGAGCGCGTCGACGGCGGCGGCATCCGAAAGGTTGGCCGGCAGGATGATGCTGTCACCCCCGACCTCTTCCTGCACGCTGCGCAGCGCCTCCTCACGCGTGCCGGAGAGCGCCACCCGAGCCCCCTGCCCCGCCAGCGC
Organism: uncultured Sphingosinicella sp.; assembly: GCF_902806315.1. Lineage (GTDB taxonomy): Bacteria > Pseudomonadota > Alphaproteobacteria > Sphingomonadales > Sphingomonadaceae > Allosphingosinicella. The sequence goes on along the minus strand of NZ_CADCWD010000049.1, from coordinate 3,774 downwards.
CTTCGCCACCGCCGACCCGATCCCGCCCGAAGCGCCGGTCACCAGCGCGGTCATGCCTGAGAGGTCGAACATCTTCAAATCTCCTTCACCAGCGCTTCGATGTCGTCCATCGAGATGACGCTGGTCGTGCTGGCATCCGGGGCGATGCGCTTCACCATTGGGCCGAGGACCTTGCCGCCGAATTCCACGAAATGCGTGACGCCCGCCTCCGCCATGGCGGCGACGCTCTCGCGCCAGCGGACGAGGCCGGTCACCTGTTCGACCAGCAAACGGCGGATCTCGGTCGGGTCCTCGGCAGGCGCGGCGGTGACGTTGGCGTAGACCGGCACCAGCGGCGGGCGCAGGTTGGCGCTTCCGAGCGCTTCTTCCATGGCGCGGGCGGCCGGCTCCATCAGTGGCGAATGAAAAGGCGCCGAGACCGGCAGCAGGAGCGCCCGCTTAAAGCCGCGCTCCTTCGCGACCTGGATGGCCCGCTCCACCGCCGCCTTGTGGCCGGAAACGACGACCTGCCCCGGCGCATTGTCGTTGGCCGCGGTGCAGACCTCGCCCTGGGCGGCTTCTTCCGCGATCGACCGGGCGATCTCGAAGTCGACGCCGATCAGGGCCGCCATCGCGCCCTGGCCGACCGGCACCGCCGCCTGCATCGCCTGCCCCCGCAGCTTCAGGAGGCGCGCCGTGGTGGGGACGTCGAAAGCGTCCGCCGCCGCGAGCGCGGTATATTCGCCCAAGCTGTGGCCGGCGACGTAATGCGCCTTGTCGGCCAGGAGCATTCCGCCCTCGCGCTCCAGCACCCGCAAGGTCGCGAGCGCGTTCGCCATGATCGCGGGCTGGGCATTTTCCGTAAGGGTCAGCTCGTCCTGCGGGCCTCCCGCCATGAGACGGAAGAGGTTCTGCCCCAGCGCCTCATCCACTTCCTGGAACAGCTCACGCGCGACGCCGCTCGCTTCGGCAAGCGCCATTCCCATGCCGACCGATTGGCTCCCCTGGCCAGGGAAAATGAATGCACGCATGAAGCCCTCCTGTCGCGCCGGCTGGTAGGCGAGCCGAGCGCCGAAGCGCAAGCCGGGGCTTGCTTTTCGCAGCCTTCTCCGCCATGTGGCCGGGCATCGGGGCTGAGGCTTAACCGCCTTTCAGCCCCGCTTAGCATTTGAGACGACAGCCGGAGGGGCGTCCGCATTGGGCGGCGTCAGCGATCGGCCAAAAGAAAAGGACGTGAACATGCCGGCATACGAGCATGTCTTTCTGGCGCGTCAGGACCTGGCTCAAGCCCAGGTCGACGCGCTGGCGCAAACCGCCACCGACATCATCGAAGCCAATGGCGGCAAGGTCGTGAAGACCGAGACCTGGGGCCTTCGTTCCCTCGCCTACCGCATCCAGAAGAACCGCAAGGCGCACTACGTCATGCTCGACTTCGACGCGCCGGGACCAGCCGTCGCCGAGCTGGAGCGCCAGACCCAGATCAACGAAGACATCGTCCGCTACATGACGATCCGCGTCGACGAGCATGAAGCCGGCCCGTCCGCGATGATGCGCCGCAATGAGCGCAGCGAACGCGGCGACCGTGGTGATCGCGGCGACCGTGGCGATCGCGGCCCGCGCGGCGATCGGGGCGACCGTCCGGATCGCGGCCCCCGCATGGACCGCGGTCCGCGCGAAGATTTCGACGCTTAAGAAAAGGAGGACAGCAACATGGCACGACCATTTTTCCGCCGCCGCAAGAGCTGCCCCTTCTCGGGCAACGATGCGCCCAAGATCGATTACAAGGACGTCCGTCTGCTCCAGGGCTTCGTGTCCGAACGCGGCAAGATCGTCCCCAGCCGCATCACCGCGGTTTCCGCGAAGAAGCAGCGCGAGCTCGCCCAGGCGATCAAGCGCGCACGCCATCTCGGCCTTCTTCCCTACGTCGTGAAATAAGGAGCCGCCCAGATGGATGTCATTCTGCTTGAACGCGTCGAGAAGCTCGGCGCCATCGGCGAAGTCGTGAAGGTGAAGAACGGCTATGCCCGCAACTTCCTCCTTCCCAACGGCAAGGCGCTCCGCGCCAACGAAGCCAACCGCAAGGTGTTCGAGAGCAACCGCGCACGGATCGAATCGGACAATGCGCAGCGCCGCTCGGTCGCCGAAAAGGACAGCAAGGGGATCGAGGGCGTCACCGTCCAGCTGATCCGCCAGGCGTCCAACGTCGGCGCGCTCTACGGCTCGGTGTCCGCACGCGACCTCGCCGAGGCGCTGGAGGCACAGGGCCACAAGGTCGCCAAGAACCAGATCGTGCTCGACCGGCCGATCAAGAATATCGGCATGCAGGACGTGAAGATCGCACTGCACCCGGAAGTGTCGGTGACCATCAAGGTCAACGTTGCGCGTTCGCCGGAGGAGGCCGAACTCCAGGCCCAAGGCGTCGACGTCATGGCCGACATGTTCGAGCGCGACGAGGCGGGCTTCACCGAGGATTACGATCCGAACGCGGAGCCGGGCGAGATCGCCGCTACCCGTGAGAATACGGGTGGCGAAGGCGAGGCTGCCAGCGCCTAAGTCAATTCGTCTTTCCAGACGCACCAAAGGCCGTCGCTCTTTCGGAGCGGCGGCCTTTTTCGTTCCTGCCATCCGGGAACGGCGGCTCGGCGGCTCTCGTTGCGCTGGCAACCGGCAATCTGGAGACGCGGCATGGACGGACTGGACGAGCTAATCGGGCTGAGCAAGGACGCCAGGCAGCTCGATGTCGGCGAAATGGCGATCCGCGCCGCCATTATCTACACGGTAACGCTGGCGATCGTCCGGCTCGGCAAGAAGCGCTTCATGGGTAGCGGCACCGCCTTCGACATGATCGTCGGCATCATGCTGGGATCGATGGCCAGCCGCGCGCTCACCGGCAATTCCCCAATGGTGCCCACCATGGTCGGAGCGGCCGTGCTGGTGCTGATGCACTGGCTGTTCTCCGGCATCGCGCTTCGCTGGCACGGCTTCGGAACGCTCGTCAAAGGCGACGTGCAGACGCTCGTCCGCGATGGAAAGGTGGATGAGAAGATGATGCACAAGGTGCACATGACCGAGCGCGATCTCGAGGAGGACCTACGCAGCGAGGGACTGGCCGACCCTTTCAAGGTGAAGGAAGCTCGCCTCGAGCGGAACGGTAAGTTGAGCGTCATCAAGTCGCAAGGCGAGCCCAAGGTGGTCGAGGTCGAGGTCGCGGCGGGCGTGCAGAGGGTCCGGATCGAGATCGGCTGAGCCGACCCGGCCCCCGCCTCTTCCGATCGACTTTTGTTCGCTCGGCATGCAACCGCCTCGCCGCTCGGGAATTGGCACGCGTCATGGCGGCGGACATCCCTTTCAACAGCTTCTTCATGGCGGGGTTCGAATGTTCCTCGCATCGGCGCACGGATGGGGTGCGGCTCGATCTGATCGCGGCCACCGAGCACGACCGGCTTGTGCGCGAGGATTATCGGATGTGCGCCGAGCTCGGCCTCCTCAGCATCCGCGACGGGCTTCGCTGGCACCTGATCGAGCAAGCACCCGGCCGTTACGATTGGTCGAGCTGGCTACCGATGCTGGAATCCCCCCCCGAGGCCGGCGTGCAGGTGATGTGGGACCTCTTTCATTATGGCTCGCCCGACCATCTCGACCAGGGCAGCGCCCAATTCGTGGAAGCCTATGCCGCCTTCGCCGCCGAAGCGGTGCGGCTCCACCGGTCGGTGACGGGAAGGGCGGCGATCGTCTGTCCGCTGAACGAAATCTCCTTTCTCACCTGGGCGGCGCGGGCCGGCGTCTTCCCGGCGA
>NZ_CADCWD010000048.1 GCF_902806315.1 uncultured Sphingosinicella sp. | reverse complement strand
GAATTCCGCGACTGCGGCTTTTCCAATTGCAACATGTTCTGGCTCGGCAGCCAAGAGGCGCTACGGGCGACCGAGACGTTCCGCCACGGCGGTCAGTTCGCCAAGCGGCCCGAGCGGATCATCAAGGCGTTCGGGATCCTCAACCTGATCCGCTTCCGGCTGAAGCTGAACACGCTCGAAGGGGTGTTCCGCCACGTCTCGCGCCGCTTCAAGGTCGATATCCGGCCGATGGTGGTCGCCGACGGCCGCGTGGCGATCGACGTCGACAATGAGCGCACGCACCGCGTCGCCGAAGAAGTGCTCGCGCGGGAAACGATCGCCTGACCCGTCCGTTCTCCTTTGCGAACAAGGAGACGATCATGACGGACAATAAGAAAAAGGGCGACTTCGACCAGTGGCAGAAGAAGGACGAAGGCGGCGACAAGAAGCAGCAGAACGGCGACAACAACAACAGCCGCACCGGATCGCAGAATAGCGGACATGGCGGGCGCAGCTAAGCCCTAGCGGCTTGCCCTCGGCGGGCCTTGCTGTAGCAGGGCAGGCACTTAGCCCCCTCGCGGAAAGGCCGCCGATGTCCCTCCACTGCAACCGGAACCTCGCCACCCAGCGCGAGACTTTCGTCACGCATCTCGAATGCTCGATGACGGGCGAGCGCTACGAAGCGGACCGGCTGCACGGGCTGTCGCGTGCGGGACGGCCGCTGCTCGTCCGCTACGACCTGGAAGGCGTGCGGGGGGCGCTGACCAAGGAGGCGCTTGCGGAGCGGCCGCATGACATGTGGCGCTATGCCGAGCTGCTGCCGGTGCGGCGCGTGGAGAATGTGACGAGCCTCGGCGAAAATACGACGCCGATCGTCCCGCTCGCGGCGATGGGCGCGCGGCTTGGGGCATCGCAGCTGCTGGTCAAGGACGAGGGCCGGCTGCCGACGGGATCGTTCAAGGCGCGCGGGCTCACGATGGGCGTGGCGATGGCGAAGGAGCTCGGCGTCACCCGGATCGCGATGCCGACCAACGGCAATGCGGGCGCGGCGCTTGCGGCTTATGCGACGCGGGCGGGCATCGAGACGATCGTGCTGTGCCCCGACGACACGCCCGAGATCAACGTCCGCGAGATCGCGCTGCAAGGTGCGCGGGTCTACCGGGTCAACGGCCTGATCGACGATTGCGGCAAGATCGTCGGCGAGGGGGCGGCGGCGGGCCACTGGTTCGACCTGTCGACGCTCAAGGAGCCGTATCGGATCGAGGGCAAGAAGACGATGGGGCTGGAGCTCGCCGAGCAGCTCGGCTGGAGGCTCCCCGACGTCATCTTCTACCCGACCGGCGGCGGCACCGGGCTGATCGGCATGTGGAAGGCGTTCGCCGAGCTCGAGGCGATCGGCTTTATCGGCCCCGAGCGGCCGCGCATGGTCGCAGTGCAGGCCGAAGGCTGCGCGCCGATGGTCAAGGCGTGGGAAGAAGGCGAGGAGCATGCCCCGCGCTGGGAGGGTGCGCATACGGTGGCGGCGGGCATCCGCGTGCCGAAGGCGGTCGGCGACTTCCTGATCCTGCGCGCCGTCCGCGAGAGCGGCGGCTTTGCGATGGCCGTGTCGGACGACGAATTGATGCAGGCGGTGGAGGAAGCGGGGCGCGAGGATGGCCTGCTGCTCTGCCCTGAGGGCGGTGCGACGCTGGCTGCGTACAAGCGGGCGCTGGAGCAAGGGCTGGTGAAGCCGGAGGAGCAAGCTTTGCTGTTCAATTGCGCCACGGGCCTCAAATATCCGATGCCGGATCGCTCGAAGACGATCGATCGCCATCAGCCGATCGACTTCGCATCTCTTTGAATTGCACAGGGGCGGACGCAGGAGTTTTTGACCACCGTCAAAGTTGATGAAGTTCCCGTGGTTCGCGGTGAATAATCATTTGAAATCAACAGAGGCCTTGTAGCCCAAATGTCAGCTCCAACGCCGTGAATATTCAGGATGAGAAAGAGCCGGATCGACTGCTGCTGCACGCTTTTAACCGATCCGGCACGTGTAGGAAATGGTCAGGCGGGCAGCGCGAAGAGATCGGCTTCGATGGCTGAGCGCTTCTTGTCGAGGCGGTCCTTGGACGGGCTGTCGTAGATCACCAGTATCTGGCGGGCGGTGCCGTCTTCCTCGGCCCAAAGCGCGAGGCCCTCAGGATGGTCGGAGCCGCGGCCGAAGGGGATTTCGAGCAGCCGTTCGGGCCGGTGAAGCCGCACCTTGGTGAGGTCCTGGGCAGGCTCGTTCGCCCAGCCGCGCCAGCGGTAGAGCGCGCAGGGACCGCTGAGCCCGGTGGTGGGTCCGGCGAGGATCAGCAGGTCGTCGCCGCAGCGCTTGAGATCGCGGATGCCGAGCCCTTCCATCGCCAGCAGGCGCTTGGCGGGCGAGCCCGCGAGCTTCAGGCGCCCGGAGCTCTTCGCCTCGATGTCGAGCTCGAGCAGCATGGCATGGGTGGAGATCACAGGGCCGCGCAGGCCGAGCGCGACGCGGCTGCCGCACACGGCAATGCCTTCGATGTCGAGGCCGCCTTCCTTGGCCGGGATCTTGGTGAAGGGGCCGATCAGCGGGTCCTTGCGCAGTGCCTTGGCAAGGCAATTGCCATGGTTGGTCTGCTTGAGCAGGCCTGCGCGGCGGGCGCCGTCCACCTTCGCCGGCGCGAGCGCTTCGCCGTCCGCAACAAGCGGGAGGCGGGCGAGCAGGCAGCGGGGGCGCGTATCATTGAGGTTGGCGAGCAGGTCGAGATCGATGCACTCGCCCTCGGCTTTCTCAGGCTTGGGGCGGGTGCGGGCGTGGCTGCCCAGCACCCAAAGCCAGCCGTCGTCGGCCGCGAGCCCCTCGAGATCGGCCTCCTCTTCCGGGTCGGCGAGGTCGAGCAGGTCGCGCAGCTCGTAGCGGACGTGATTGCCCCAGACGCCCTTGCCGGCAAGCGTCAGTCGGTCGACCGCCGCACGCTCGTCGGCCGCGATGAACAGGCTGGCGCCGATCCGCGAGCCGGCCGAGAAATTCTTGATCGACTTGCCGTCGTCCAGCATGCCGCCGACTTCGAGCCGCACCTTGCCGAGCACCGGTGCGGGATCGGGCCAGCCGCGCTTCGTCATCAGACGTCCAGATTGGCGACGTTGAGCGCGTTTTCCTGGATGAAGTCGCGGCGGGGCTCGACGACGTCGCCCATCAGGCGCGTGAAGATCTCGTCAGCGATGTCGGCTTGTGAAACCTCGACCTGGAGCAGCGAGCGGTTCTCGGGGTCGAGCGTGGTCTCCCAGAGCTGGTCGGCGTTCATCTCGCCCAAGCCCTTGTAGCGCTGGATGGCGAGACCCTTGCGGCCGGCGGCGAGGATCGCTTCGAGCAATTCGGTCGGGCGGCGGACGAGCACGCCCTTGCCGTCGGGCGCCGGTGCGCGGTCGGCGGGGGGAACGCCCTCCACCTTCTCGTGCGGCGTGTCGCTGTCGGGGTTGGGATCGGCGTCTTCCGCTTCTGCCGCGGCGGTGGTCTTGGACGAGACCAGCCGCGACTGGCTGGAGTAGGTCGCCGCTTGCTCGGTGGCAAGGCCGTGGAGCTTGCGCGCTTCGGCCGAGACCAGGAACTTGTGGTCGACGACGTGCCAATCGGTGACGCCGCGCCATAGCCGCTTGAGGACGTAATTGCCCTCTTCGCTCGCTTCGCCGGTCCAGCTCGCCTCGGCGTCGCCGGCTT
>NZ_CADCWD010000047.1 GCF_902806315.1 uncultured Sphingosinicella sp. | reverse complement strand
CGAAATCGTAGCCGCCCTTCTCTTCGTTCCATTTGAGGTCGGGGTCGGGAATCGTGAGACCGATCGCCTCCGCCTGCGGGACGGTTATATCGACGCACTTCTGCCGGAGCTCGTCGTTGGTCTCGCGCTTGATCCGCCAGCGCAGCGACTGCGCGGTGTTGGGGCTGTTCTCGTCGGGCGGGCCGAACATCATCAGGCTCGGCCACCACCAGCGGTTGAGCGCGTCCTGCGCCATGCGCTTCTGCTCGGGCGTGCCGGCGGCGAGCTGCATCATGATCTCGTAGCCCTGCCGCTGGTGGAAGCTCTCCTCCATGCAGATCCGGACCATCGCGCGCGCATAAGGGCCGTAGGACGTGCGCTGCAGCGGCACCTGGTTCATGATTGCCGCGCCGTCGACCAGCCAGCCAATCGCGCCCATGTCCGCCCAGGTCGATGTCGGATAGTTGAAGATGGTGCTGTATTTGGCTTTGCCCGAGTGCAGCGCCTCGATCATCTCCTGCCTGGAAGTGCCGAGCGTCTCCGCGGCAGAATAGAGATAGAGGCCGTGCCCCGCCTCGTCCTGCACCTTGGCGAGCAGGATCGCTTTCCGCCGCAGCGAGGGCGCGCGCGTGATCCAGTTGCCCTCCGGCAGCATGCCGACAATCTCGCTATGCGCATGCTGCGACATCTGCCGCGTCAGCGTGCGGCGATAAGCCTCCGGCATCCAATCCTTGGGCTCGATGAACTCGTCGGCCGCCACTCGCGCCTCGAAAGCTGCGAGCTTCTCAGGATCCTCGATGGTCTGGACGCTCTGCGTCTTCTGCAATTCGGTCGTATACATGCTTCTTCCCTACCATTCCCCGACCGATCGGTCAACGAACTCGCCTCCCCCAAACAACGCTCGACAAGAGCCATTGGTGGCAGGCTGCCGCCCGCAAAGCCTTGCGATGACCCGCCCACGGCACTAGCCCGACCGGCATGAAGGTCGTCGGCAGCTACCAGCAAGATGGTTATGCCCACCTCCAAGGGCTGATCTCGCCTGAGGTGGCGCAAGCCTTTCTCAAAGGGTTGAAGCAGGATCTAGGGCCAGGCGCGATTCCGCTCAGCAATGTCGCGTCGCACCCGAACCTGCTGAAACGCGCGGCGTTCGAGCTTTACGGCCATCACTACAAACCCATGCTGTTCTTCCTTTGGGGCCTGACGCCCATCGTGAGCGAGATCGTCGGCCGCGAGCTGCTGCCGACCTATGATTATTTCCGCATCTATCGTGAAGGCGATGTCTGCCGAGTTCATTCAGACCGCTATTCCTGCGAGCACAGTCTTTCGCTGACGCTCGATTATAGCGACGGGGAGGTGTGGGACCTGGAGGTCGAAAAGTCGCGCACCGAACCGAGCGCCAAGATCGCCGAAGATTTTGGACCGGAAGCGTTTGCCTCAATTCCGATGCAGATTGGGGATGCGGTTCTCTACCAGGGGGTCGGCCATCGGCACGGGCGGGTGAAGCCCAATCCCAACGAATGGTCCGCACACCTTTTCCTTCATTGGGTGGACCGGGATGGACCCTATCGCGAGCATGCCTTTGACGGGCAGGACAAGCCATCAAAGGTGAACTTCAGCTTCAGCTGAAGCCGCTGGCGAGAAACCGCTCCGCAAGAGCGCAATGGAGCGCCACGCCCTTCGCCATCGTCTCCTCGTCGATGATCATGCGGGTATTGTGCAGCGGCGGATTGCTTTCCGGGTCGGTGCCTTTGGGGGCGGTGCCGAGGATCGCCATCGCGCCGGGGATCTCGCGCAGCACGTAGGCAAAATCCTCAGCGCCCATGATCGGAGCAGGCAATTCCGACCAGTCGCTGCCAAGATCCTCGGCACAACGCCGGACAAGATCGGTGGCGCGGGTGTCGTTGAGCGTGACCGGATAGCCTTGGGTGACCTCCGCACTCCCAGTCATCCCATGCGCGGCGGCGACATGCTCCACGACCCGCTTGAAAGCGGCCTGGAGCGTGGAGCGTCGCTCTTCAGACAGGGTGCGAAGGGTGCCCAGCAGCTCGGCGCTGGTGGGCACGATGTTGTGCGCGGTTCCGGCGCTGATCTTGGTGATGGACAGCACGGCGGGATCGGTGACCGGCACGGTCCGCGCGATGAGCGTCTGGAGCGCGGTCACGATCTCGCAGGCGACCGGAATCGGATCCAGGCTCTCGTGCGGCATTGCCGCGTGCCCGCCCTTGCCGGTGACGGTCGCGTTCAGCGTGTCGGCGGAGGCGAGCAGTGGCCCGCCGCGGCTGGCAACGATCCCGCGCGGCATGTTCGGCCAGATGTGAAGCGCGAAGGCGGCGTCGGGCCGGCGACCGGGCAGCACGTCGTCGAGCAGCCCGTCTTCGATCATGAAGCGAGCGCCGTGATAGCCCTCCTCGCCGGGCTGGAACATGAAGACGATCGTGCCGGGCAGGCTGTCGCGGCGGGCGCACAGCGCGCGGGCGGCTCCGACCAGCATTGCGGAATGCGCATCATGTCCGCAGGCATGCATTGCGCCCGGGACTTGCGATGCGAAGGGCAGCCCGGTCTCCTCCTGCATCGGCAGCGCATCCATGTCGCCGCGCAGCAGCACCGCACGGCCATTGTCGCCGGCATTCGGCTTTGACGGGCGCAGGATGGCGATGAGGCCGCTGGTCGAAGGCCCCTCGCGATATTCGAGCGGCAGACCTTGGAGCGCGCGCTTGATCTTCTCGGTCGTGCGGTGGCAGTTCAGGCCAATCTCCGGGTCGGCGTGGATGGCGCGGCGAAGCTCCACCACGCCCTCCAATTCGGCTTCGCCGGCGGCGGTCCAATCGGTTCCGATCTGCTCCATCGTCTTTCTCCTCAGACCCGCTCGATGACCAGCGCGATGCCTTGCCCGACGCCGATGCACATTGCGCACAGGGCATAGCGGCCGCCGCGGCGGTGCAGTTCCTCGGTTGCGGTCAAAGCGAGGCGGGCACCCGACATGCCGAGCGGATGACCTAGCGCGATCGCGCCTCCGTTCGGGTTCACATGACCCGCATCATCGGGAAGGCCGAGCTCGCGCAAAACGGGCAGCGCCTGGGCGGCGAAGGCTTCGTTGATCTCGATCACGTCCATGTCGCCGATCTTGAGGCCGAGCCTGTCGAGCAGCTTCTGGGAGGCGGGTGCGGGGCCGATGCCCATGATGCGCGGCTCGACGCCCGCTACGGCGCCTCCAACGATCCGCGCTCGCGGCGTGAGGCCGTTGCGCTTGGCCGCTTCCTCCGACGCGACGATCATCGCGGCCGCGCCGTCATTGACTCCCGAGGCGTTGCCGGCGGTGACGGTGCCGTCGGGGCGAACGATCGGCTTCAGCTTGGCCAATGCTTCGACGCTGGTCTTACGCGGATGCTCGTCGCGGTCGACGACCAACGGATCGGCCTTGCGCTGCGGGATCGTAACCGGGACGATCTCGGCGGCGAAGCGGCCATTCTCCTGGGCGGCGCTGGCTTTTACCTGGCTGCGAACCGCGAAAGCGTCCTGATCCTCGCGGCTTACCTGCCATTCCTGAGCGACATTCTCGGCGGTAGAGGGCATGGTGTCGTCGCCATAAGCGCCCTTCATCTTCGGATTGACGAAGCGCCAGCCGATCGTCGTGTCGTACATCTCTGCGTTTCGGTCGAAGGCGCTGGTCGCCTTGGCCATGACGAAGGGCGCGCGGCTCATGCTTTCCGATCCGCCGGCGATGACCAGGTCGGCCTCGGACCCGCGGATCACGCGCGCTGCCATCGTCACCGCGTCCATGCCGGATCCGCAGAGACGGTTGAGGGTAACGCCGCCCGATTTGTGCGGCAGGCCCGCAAGCAGTCCCGCCATACGCGCGAGATTGCGATTATCTTCGCCGGCCTGGTTGGCGCAGCCGAGGATGACGTCATCGACATCGTCCCAGTTCACACCCGGATTGCGATCCATCAAAGCCTTGATCGGGATCGCGGCGAGATCGTCCGCGCGAACATGAGCGAGGCTGCCGCCATAGCGTCCGATCGGGGTGCGAACCGCATCGCAGATAAAGGCTTCGCTCATCTCTCTCACAATCGATCTCCGGTTTCGATAACTGCGCCACCGATGCTGCGGCTAAGGCCCTGGAAGGTCGCGACCGTCCGGCCGTCCTCGCCAGTTACCTTCACATTGTAAACGCCAGAGCGGCCGGCAAGCGCCTCCTCCCTCGCCTCCGCCACGAGCAGTTCGCCCTCGCGTGCGGCATCGAGGAAGACGATCGACGCCTGCGCCGCCACCGTGCGAAGATTGCGGCTGTTGCAGGCATAGGCGAAGGCGGTGTCGGCGAGCGAAAAGATCATCCCGCCATGGGCGATTCGGTGGCCATTCAGCATGTCGGCACGAAGCCGCATCGAGATACGGGCATAGCCTTCGCGCGCTTCCTCGATCTCGATACCCCAGGCCGGCCCGGTGCCCTCCGCAGCGAGCATCGCGCGCGCGACCTTGTCCGCCGTCTCGTTCGCGTTCATGGGAGCGGCCATGGCTTACCGCACCATCGACTTCAAGCTGGAGGACGGGATTGCGCGGCTGACGCTGAACCGGCCCGACCGGCTGAACAGCTTCACCGCCGAGATGCACGGAGAGGTGGCCGACGCGCTGGCCCGGCTCGAAGGCGCCCGCGTCCTCGTGCTGACCGGCGCCGGCCGCGGCTTTTGCGCGGGACAGGATCTGAACGACCGCGCAGTGGCTCCAGGCGAACGCGTGGATCTCGGCCATTCCGTAGAGAAGTACTACAACCCACTGATCCGTAAGCTGACCAGCCTTCCTTTTCCCGTGATCGCGCGGGTCAACGGAGTGGCCGCCGGGGCGGGCGCCAACATCGCGCTCGCTTGCGACGTCGTGATCGCCGCAAGGTCCGCCAAGTTCATCCAGTCCTTCGCGAGCATCGGCCTCATTCCCGACAGCGGCGGCACATGGGTGCTGCCGCGCCTGGTCGGCCAGGCCCGCGCCATGGGACTGGCGCTCACGGCCGAACCGCTGCCGGCCGACAAGGCCGAGCAATGGGGCCTCATCTGGAAGGCCGTGGAGGACGAGCAGCTCGATATCGAGGTGGACACCCTCGCCTCCCGCTTCGCCTCCGCTCCGACGCGTGGGCTCGCCGCGATCAAGCGCATGATCCGCGAGAGCTGGGGCCATTCGCTCGACCAGGAGCTCGAGCTGCAGCGCGATGCGATGCGCGAACTCGGCTTCAGCGACGATTACCGTGAGGGCGTCGCCGCCTTCATGGAAAAGAGAAAGCCAAACTTCTCAGGGCGCTAGGAGCGACAATGAAGACGATCAATCTGCTCAACTATGCCCGCGACGATTGGTACCAGGCGAGCGGCGGGCTCGCCGAGGTGCAAAGCGCAATCACCGGCGACGTCATCGCCACCACAGGCAGCCAGGGTCTCGATTTCAAGGCGATGCTCGACCACGCCCGCAATGTCGGCGGAGCCGCGCTGAGGCGCATGACCTTCCACGAGCGGGCGCATATGCTCAAAGCGCTCGCCAACGCAATCATGGCGCGCAAGGAAGAGCTGTACGAGCTTAGCTATTCGACCGGCGCCACGCGGACCGACGGCTGGATCGACATCGAAGGCGGCGCGGGCACGCTCTTCAGCTTTTCGAGCAAGGGCCGGCGCGAGCTTCCCAACCAGCGCATCCTTATCGACGGCCAAATGGAGCCGCTGTCCAAGGGCGGCACCTTCGTCGGACAGCACGTCTACACTTCGCTGCAAGGCGTCGCCGTCCACATCAACGCCTTCAACTTCCCGGTCTGGGGCATGCTCGAGAAGCTCGGGCCGACTTTGCTGGCCGGTGTGCCGGCCGTCGTGAAACCCGCGTCGGCAACGGGTTACGTCGCCGAGCATGCCGTCCGCATCATGATCGAGGCGGACATCCTGCCCAAGGGCGCGCTGCAGCTGATCATGGGTTCGACAGGCGATCTGTTCGAGCACCTGACGCTGCAGGACGTGGTCTCCTTCACCGGTTCGGCGCAGACCGCGATGAAGCTCCAGTCGCACCCCGTGATCGCGCGGGAGAGCCTGCGCTTCATCGCCGAGCGCGACAGCCTCAATGCGTCCGTCCTGGGCCCCGACGCGGGCCCGGGAACGCCGGAATTCGATCTTTTCGTGAAGGAGATCGTCCGCGAAATGACGGTCAAGGCGGGGCAGAAATGCACCGCCATCCGCCGCGCCATAACTCCGGCCCAGCATATCGACGCGGTGCAGGAAGCGCTCGCCGCCCGTCTCGGCAAAGTCCGCATCGGCGACCCGCGGCAGGAGGGCGTCCACATGGGCGCGCTCGCCAGCCGAGCTCAGCTGCAATCGGTGCGCGAGGCTGTTGCCGAGCTCCAGAAATCGGCGCGCATCGTCGCCGGCGATCCTGATGCGAGCCCGGTGGAAGGCAACGGCGCCTTCATGGCACCGATCCTACTCCGCTCCGACGACCCTTGGGGCGCGCCCGCGATACACGACGTCGAGCCGTTCGGCCCCGTCTCCACGATCATGCCCTACCGCGACCTGGACGACGCGATCGCGCTTGCCAATCGCGGCATGGGCAGCCTCGCGCTTTCGCTCTTCACCTTCGACCCGCAGGTGGCGGAGGAGTTCGTGCTCGGCGCCGGCGCCTATCATGGCCGCATGCTGATCCTCGATCGCACGAGCGGCAAGGAATCGACAGGACACGGCTCTCCCCTCCCCGTCCTCGTCCATGGCGGTCCCGGCCGCGCCGGCGGCGGCGAGGAGATGGGCGGCGTGCGCGGCGTCGCGCATTACATGCAGCGCACCGCGCTCCAGGGCTCGCCCGCCCTTCTTTCCAGCATCGTCAAGCAATGGCTTCCCGGCGCGGCCAAGCCTGAAGGCGACATACACCCCTTCCGCAAACGCATCGCGGAGCTCGAGGTAGGCTACACGCTGAAGACCGCCAGCCGCACGGTGACGTTGGAGGATATCGAGCGTTTCGCGCACTTTACGGGCGACACCTTCTACGCCCACATGGATGACGAAGCCGCGAAAGCGAGCCCCATCTTCGAAGGGCGCGTCGCACATGGCTATCTGATCCTGAGCTTCGCCGCCGGCCTGTTCGTCGAGCCCGCGCCCGGCCCGGTGCTCGCCAATACCGGGCTGGAAAACCTGCGCTTCCAGACCCCGCTATATCCCGGCGACAGCATGCGCGTGGAACTGACGGTCAAGTCGAAGAGCGTCCGCGACGAGGAGAAGGGCGAGGTCCGCTGGGCCGTCTACATCTTCAACCAGCGCGACGAGGTGGTGGCGACGTACGACCTGCTGACCATGAACCGGCCTTGATCCATTTACGTTTCTGAACCGCGCCTAACCGTCTGATTCAGCAACGGCTCAAGCCGACTCCCGCAGAACAGCTTCAGCTCAGGACGAGAAGTTCAGAGCGCCTGTTTCAAGGAGTGTTGTATGCGTAAGTTCATCCTGGCCGCTTCGGCCCTGACCCTCACCGTTCCGATCGCCAGCGCTGCCGACGCGCACCGCACCGGCTACCGCCATTCGCACCACCAGCAGGTCGACTGCCGGAAGCGCAGCGGCACGACTGGCCTGATCATCGGCGGCGCAGCGGGCGCACTTGGCGGGCGTGAGCTCGACAAGGGACGCAGTCGCACGACCGGGACCGTCCTTGGCGGCGCCGTCGGCGCCCTGCTCGGCCGCCATGTCGAGCGCAACACGCTGAGCCGTCGCTGCTAAGCCTTCGAGCTCATGCCACGACGAAGCGCCCCGGCCGAAAGGGGGGCGTTTTCGTTCGATCTTCAGTCCAGCGGCCAGTTTTCGATTAGCTCGACGAACCTTGTGAGCCAACCGTTGGTCTGGTGGCCGTCGACGACGCGATGGTCGATGGTGAGGCTGACATAGGCCATCGGGCGGATCTGGATGGTGTCGACCCCGCCGACCTCGCGAACGACCACGCGCTTCTCCAGCTTGCCGACGCCGAGGATTGCCGATTGCGGCTGGTTGATGATGATCGGCGAGGCGAAGAGCGAGCCGGACACGCCGTGGTTGGAGATGGTGAAGGTGCCGCCCTTCACGTCCTGGCTCGTGAGCTTCTCCGCCCGCGCCCTTTCCACCAGCTCGTCGAGACCTGCCGCAACGCCTTGTAGCGACAGCCTTTGCACCTGCCGGAGCACGGGAACGATCAGCCCCTTGGTGCCGAGCGCGGTGCCGACTCCCACATTGATGTCGTCGAAGATTTCGAGCCGGTCGGCATGCCAGCGGCTGTTGATCGCGGGCGCCACCTTCATCGCTTCCGCTGCTGCGGCGACGAGGTAGGCGGTGTAGGTGAGCTTCACGCCTTGCCGCGTCCAGGCATCCTTGTGCCTGGCTCGGTGGGCGATGATGGCGCTGAAGTCGCACTCGAACATCGCGGTGACGTGCGGCGCCTGGGTCACCGAATTCAGCATGTTCTCGGCAATGCGCAGCCGCATCCGATCGTGCGGGATCGAGTGGGAAGCGATCGAAGCATCGCTTGGCTGCGGCGCGCTGGCAGCGGGCGCGGAGGCGACCTCGACGTGGCGATCGACATCGGCGCGGGTGATCCGCCCGCCCCGTCCGGTGCCCTCAATCTGCTGTGGGTCGAGATTGCGCTGGAGCAGCGCCCGCTTCACTGCGGGGGAAAGACGGAGCTCGGGATCCAGCGATTTGCGCTCACCAGCCTCGCTCATTTGGAGCGAAGTCGAGGGGCGCTCGTGATGAGCCTGTGCCGGCGCCCCCCGGCCATGCTCGAGACGAGCGGCGTCTTGCGCTTCGGGCTCGGCAACGTCGACCACCGGCGCGATGCGGCCCAGCACAGCGCCGGGAGCAGCCTCGTCATTGCTGTGCAGAACGATCTCGCGCAGCACTCCGGCCGCCGGCGCCGGGACTTCCACCGCAACCTTGTCGGTCTCCAGCTCGACCAGAGGATCGTTCTCCTCGACGCGGTCGCCGACGGACTTCAGCCAGGCGCGGACAACCGCCTTGGTGCCCTCCTGCTCGATGGGGGCGACGACCTCGATCATCTAAAAGCCCACCAGTTCGTCGATCTTCGCGCGGATCTTTTCGACGCTCGGCACGGCCCAGTTGAGCAGCACCGGATTGTGCGGGCTCGGTATGTCCGGCATCGTCACCCGCGCGACCGGCGCGTCGAGATCCAGGAAGACCTCGTCGGCCACCACAGCCGCGATCTCGGCGCCGAAGCCGCCGCTCTGCAGGTCCTCGTGCACGATCAGGCAGCGGTGTGTCCGGCGAACGCTCTCCAGCACCATTTCCTTGTCCCAAGGCACGAGCGTGCGCAGATCGATGACATCGGCGGAAAAGTCCTTCGCCGCCTCTTCGCAGCGCGGCACCATGGCGCCCCAGGTGACGATGGTGATGTCGTCGCCCTCGCGCGTCTTCTTGGCGCGTCCGAACGGCAGCACATAATCGTCACCCGGATAGGGTCGCCGCGCCCAGCTGTCGTCGAGCATCGATCGATGCTCGAAGAACACGACCGGATCGTTGCCGCGCAGCCCCGCGCGGAGCAGCCCGACGGCGTCTTCCGCGTTAGACGGCACCGCGACCAGCCAGCCGGGATTGTGGACGAACTGCACCTCGTTCGTCTGGCTGTGCCAGGGGTCGCCGACCTTGAAGAAACCGCCGGGGATGCGAAGCACCATCGGCGCGGCGAAGCGGTTGTTGGTGCGCCAGCGCATCGTGCCGCAATCGTTGATCTGCTCGATCGCCGGCTCCGCATATTTGCGGAACTGGATTTCCGGCACCGGCATGAGCCCGGCCAGCGCGAGCCCCACGGCGCGACCAACGATCCCCTCCTCGTTGAGACTGGTATCGAACACCCGCTCGATGCCGTACCTCTCCTGGAGCCCGAGCGTCACCGCATGGACGCCGCCTTTGGGCCCGATATCCTCCCCGAACAGCAGCACGCGCGGGTTGATCTCCAGCTCGCGCTCCAAGGTGCGACGGATCGCCGTCACCATGTTGATGCGCTGACCCTCGGGCTTCGGAACGTCGGTCGAAGGCGGCGCCTGGTAGCCGTGCGTCCACTGGCCGCCGACCTGTTGCAGCTCACCCTCGAAGAAGACGTTCGCCATCACCGTTTCGGGACTTGCGACCTCGCGCGCCTCGGCGGTGGCGCGAGCCTGTTCGACCGCCTCGGCCGCCTCCCCTTCGATCCGCTGCCACTCCTCTTCCGAAATCAGTGCGGGGACTAGGTATGACTTCAACTTCGGCAACGGGTCGCGGGACCATTCCGACGCGACCACGTCCTGCGACTTGTAGGTCTGAGTGTCCTGAAAGCTGTGCCCCTGGAGGCGCGGCACGGTCAGCCGCAGCAAAGCCGGTCCCTTGCGGCTGCGCACATGCTCGACCGCCTGGCTCAGCAGCCGAGCGGCTTCGGCCGGCTCGGTGCCGTCGCCCGAAATCACTTCGAGATTGCCGAAGCTGGCGAGGTTGCGAGCGATGTTGCCGCCCGGCGTCTGATAGGTGGAGGGAACAGAGATGCCGAACTCATTGTCTTCGATGTAGAAAAGCATCGGCAGCTTCTGCGTCGTCGCGATGGTCAGCGCCGCCCAGAAGCCGTTCGCCGCCACCGACCCGTCCCCGCCAAGCACGACAGCAATGGCGTCCTTGTGCTGCTCGCTCTCAAGCACCGTCCGATAATATTCGATCGCCTGCGCCCAGCCGGCGGTCGGCGTATATTGGGCCCCCACTCCGCCGGACATCGGCAAGGCGGGCACGCCGCCCGGATTGGGGAAGTTGAAGACGACGCCGATATCGCGCCCGTCGGAATAGCCGCCCGCGCGGCCCATCGCGGAGCCAAGCGCATCCTCGATCGGCACGCCAAGGGAGAGCAGAAGCGGCCGCGAGCGATAATAACCGCAGGTTGCGTCCTTGGCGTTGGTGAGCCGGCTGCCGAGCATGATCTGCGCCATGTCGTGCCCGCGCGCCGAGAATTGATAGCTGATCTTGCGCTCGGGAACGAGCCGCGTCTCCTCCAGCGTGTCGAGAGCGCGGCTGACCTGGACAAGATAGGCGATGCGGTGCCAGTCATAGTTCGGATCGGGCGAGTTGAGCCCGGTCCGCCGCTGAGCGGCGACGTCCTCAGCCATCCGCGCTCGCCCCGTCCATACTCTCCACCACCGCGGCGGCGAAGCGGTCGACATTCTCGTCCGACAGGCCGACGATGTTGAAGCGGCCGGAATTGGCCATGTAGATGCCGTGGCTCTGCCGCAGCGCCAGCACCGCCTCTTGCGAGAGCGGGAGCATCGAGAACATGCCGTTCTGCTCGTCGATATAAGCAAGGCGGGGATCGAATGCGGCAAGACGCGCGCGAAGCGTGCGAATGCGGGCACACATCGCAATCAGTTCCTCGTGCCACTGGGCGCGAAGCTGCTCGTCGTCGAGCACGGTGCGCACGATCGCCGCGCCATGATCGGGCGGCATCGACCACATGGTGCGGGCAAGGCCGAGCAGATTGCCGAACACTACCTGCGCTCCGGCGGCGCTGGACGCCTTCACGAACAAGGCGCCGGTGCGCTCGCGATAGAGGCCGAAATTCTTGTCGCAGCTCTGCGCGACGATCGCCTGGTCTGCCGCTTCGACCACCATCCGGGTGCCGGCGGCGTCGGGTTCGAGGCCATTGCCGAAGCCCTGATAGGCCAAATCGACGAACGGGATGAGCCCACGCTCGGAGACGATCTCGGCGACCTCCCGCCACTGGCCGGGATCGAGGTCGGCGCCGGCAGGATTGTGGCAGCAGCCGTGGAGCAGGACGAGGTCGCCGCGCCGGGCGCTGCGCAAGGTCTCAGCCATTCGATAGAACAAGATCGAGTGGCTGTCGCGGTCGTAGTAAGGATAATCGACCATGCCGACGCCGGCCGAACCGATCAGCGGCGTGTGATTGAGCCAGGTCGGCTGGCCGACGAAGATGCGGGCGCTGCTGTCGGCCGCGTGGATCAGCTCCGCGCCGAGGCGGAGCGCTCCGCAACCGCCCGGCGTCTGCACACCGACGATGCGGTCGTCACGCGCGGCGGACTCGCCGAAGACGATCGATTTGATCAGTTCGGTGAAGCGTGCGTCGCCTTGCGACCCGAGGTAGGACTTGGTCTCCTGCGTCTCCAGCAGGATGCGCTCGGCCGCCTTGACGCACTGGAGGATCGGCGTGGCGCCCGAGGCATCCCTGTAGACGCCGACGCCGACATCGATCTTCTCTTCGCGTGGATCGGCATCGCAGAGGGCGATCAGCGCCAGGAGGGAGTCGGTCGGCTTGTCCTCGAGCCGGTCCAGCAGCATCGGCCGGTCGGCCACCATCGCATCGCTCGCCATAGCCTCTCCTGTCGCGTCAAGCCGGTTAAAGTGCGCCTAATCCAAAGCGCGGGCAATTGCGTATCAAAGTTGCGCGGCCGCAAGCTGGCTTTGGCAATTCCGTTTCGTTATTCTGCGCAGGATGAAAGAAGCTGATCGTATCGACCAGGTCGACCGCCGAATCATTCGCGAATTGCAGCGCGATGCGAGCCTCAGCCATGCGGCGCTTGCCGAAAAAGTCGGCGCCTCCGCCGCATCCGTATGGCGGCGCGTGCGCAGCCTGGAGCAAGCGGGCGTGCTTGGAAAAACGGTGCGCCTTGCCGACGCACACGCGCTGGAGCGCAGCGTGAATGTCCTCTGCCAGGTTCGGATGACCCGCCAGACCACCTCCGCCCGCGCCGATTTCGAGGAATTCATCCAGTCGCGCGAGGAGATCGTCGAATGCTACGCCATGTCCGGCGAATGGGACTATCTCCTGCGCATCGCCGTGCGCGACGTTGCCGACTATGACCGCTTCGTCATGCGCGGCGTGCTCGCGCACCCCAGCGTCGCCAACGCGGCGAGCAACTTCGCGCTGCGGCAGGTCAAGTATACGACGGAGATACCGGTTTGAGGCTCAGGATCAGTCGCAAAGCTGGGTTCAACCTCGTTGCTGTGCTTCTGCTGATCGCTCCCTTCCCGTTCCTGCTTGCAGGGAACGCCTACGCACTGGTTGCGGGAGGGGGACTCGAACCTCTTGACGACAACCTCCTCATGTACCTTCTCTTGGTAATCATGCTCGGTGCAGCCGCCTTGCCGATTTCAAGCTACTTTCTGTGGAAAAACGTTAGCGTCCTCAAGTTTCGTGATACCCTCACCTACGCTTTCGTTGGTGGGATCGGATCAGCGTCCTTGCTGGTGCTTGCCGATGCTTTCGACAGCTCTTTCAGCCCACCGGGTGTGGGGTGGCATCTGCCTACGTTTGGCTTCCTGTCTGGAATGATGTTCGGCGCGGCATTTCGCGCTTCGTGCGGACTCCTCACCACGCACCGGATTTGGCCGAACGGCTAGGGAACCGCTCGCCCGCCCCGTCGATTGAATCGGTAGCGAATCGAATTGGAGGCGAAGATGGCGGCACGCGCCTATTGGAAGGGACAGATCAGGCTGGCTTTGGTCTCGATCCCGGTGGAGATCTTCTCGGCGACCAAGAGCGGCGCAACCATCGCCTTCAACCAGATCCACGAGCCGACCGGCAAGCGGATCAAATATGAAAAGGTGGTGCCCGGCGTCGGCCCGGTCGATCCCGACGAGATCGTAAAGGGCTACCAGGTCGAGAAAGGCAATTACGTCCTCATCCAGGATGACGAGCTGGAGGCGGTGAAGCTGGAGAGCAAGAAGACGCTCGAGCTCACCCAGTTCGTCGATCACAACGAGATCGACGTCCTTTATTACGAGAAGCCGTACTATGTCGTCCCGGCCGACGACCTCGCCGAAGAGGCGTTCATCGTCCTTCGCGAGGCACTGCGGCGAACCAAGAAGGTGGCGATCGGACAGCTTGCGCTTCGCGGCCGCGAATATGTGGTGAGCCTCAAGCCCTGCGGGCGCGGCATCGTGCTGGAGACTTTGCGCTATGCCGACGAGGTCAACAAGGCGCAGGGCTATTTCCGCGACATCGCCGACGCCAAGCCCGACGAGGAGCTGCTCGATCTCGCCGAGGCCCTGATCTCGAAGAAGACCGCGCCGTTCGATCCGGACAAGTTCCACGACCGCTACATCGACGCGGTGCACGACCTCATCGAGAAGAAGCGCAAGGGCAAGACCATCACCGCGGAAGACGAGCCCGCCCCTGCCCGCGGTTCCAACGTCATCGATCTTATGGCAGCGCTGAAGAAATCGGTCGACCGGCCCACGGCATCGGCGAAGGAGGAACCGCCTAAGAAGGCCCCTGCCAAGCCTGCCGCAAAGAAGGGGCCGGCGAAGAAAGCTCCGGCCAAAGCCGCACCGGCGCGGAAACGGGCGTGACTGAAGTCCTCCCCGGAACGGGGAGGGGGACCGCGCGAAGTGCGGTGGAGGGGGTTCTCCACCCGCACAGTGGGTCTCTAGGCCCCCTCCACCAGCCTGTGGCTGGTCCCCCTCCCCGATCCGGGGAGGATTGAATGGCGCGGAAGCCGGCCAACCCCCTCGATACCTACAACAAGAAGCGCGACTTTTCGAAGACGGCCGAGCCCAAGGGCACGTTCGAAACGCTGCCCTGGGGCAACGGCAACGGCTTCATGGTCCAGAAACACGACGCCACCCGTCTCCACTACGATTTTCGCCTCGAAATGGAGGGCACGCTCAAGAGCTGGGCGGTGACGCGCGGCCCGAGCCTCAACCCCGACGACAAACGCCTGTCGGTCCGCACCGAGGACCATCCGCTCTCCTACGCCACTTTCGAAGGCACCATCCCGAAGGGCGAATATGGCGGCGGCACAGTGATGCTTTGGGACTGGGGCACCTGGACCCCGGACCCTCGCAAGGACCCGACGAAGACGATCGAGGAAGGCCATCTCCACTTCACGCTCGACGGGCAGCGGATGAAGGGCGAGTGGATCATGTTCCGCCTCAAGCCCCGGCCCGGCGACCGGACCGAGAACTGGATCCTGCGAAAGGTCAGTGACGAGCATGCGGGGAGCTCGACCGTGCTCACCGAGAAGTATCTGACCAGCATCAAGACTGGCCGCACGATGCAGGAGATCGCCGCGGACAAGAAGGCAAAGGAGCTGAGCGCATTCCAGAAGGCGATGAAAGCTCCTCCCCGAAACGCGGAGGGTGGAGGGGGCCCGGAGACCCGCGGTGCGAGTGGAGGGCCCCCTCCACCACGCGCTAAACGCGCGCGGTCCCTCTCCTCGTCCCGAGGAGGATCGCCGAAGTTCCGCGAGCCCCAGAAAGCAACCCTCGTCGACGCCGTGCCTTCCGGCTCCGCCTGGATCCACGAGATGAAATTCGACGGCTATCGCTGTCTGCTGAGCGTCGGCGGCGGCGAGGCCAAAGTCTACACCCGCTCCGGGCTCAATTGGTCCGACAAGTTTCCCGAGATCGTTGAAGCCGCGCGGGAGCTGGAGGTCGGCTCCGCTCTCCTCGACGGCGAAATCGTCAAGCTGGACGAGAAGGGCAACACCAACTTCTCGGCCCTGCAGCAAGCGATCAGCGAGGGCGGCCGCGGTCTCACCCTGTTCGCCTTCGACGTGCTGGAGATTGACGGCGAGAACCTCGCCCCGCTGACCAACCTGGAGCGCAAGGAGCGGCTCGCCTCCCTGCTCGGCGAGGGCAAGCCGCCCTTCATCCTCTATGCCGACCATATCGTAGGCGCGGGCGAGAAACTGTTCGACGCGATGTGCGAGGCGGGCGGCGAAGGCATCATCTCGAAAAAGGCGGACGCGCCCTATCGGAGCACCCGGACAAAGGCTTGGCTCAAGATCAAGTGCACCCGCCGGCAGGAATTCGTCATCATCGGCTGGTCCGAAAGCGACAAGAAGGGCCGCAGCTTCCGGGCCCTTTTGCTGGGCCTGCACGAGGATGGGAAGCTGCGCTACGCCGGGAAGGTCGGCACGGGCTTCTCCAACGCCGTCCAGCAGGATCTGCGCGCGCGCCTGGAGAAGATCGCGAGCGACAAGCCGGCGGCCTCCGTTCCAAGAGCGGAAGCGCGAGGAGCAAAGTGGGTGAAGCCGCAGCTCGTCGCCGAAATTGCTTATGCAGAATTCACGGCGGAGAACGTGGTCCGCCACGCCAGCTTCCTGGGTCTGCGCGGCGACAAGCCGGCGCGCGAGGTGGTGGAGGAGAAGCCGGAGCCGCTCTCCAAATCGCCCGCTGCGTCGGCAGCGGTGGAGAGTGTCAAGATCAGCAACCCCGAACGGGTGATCGATCCCGCTTCGAACGTCACAAAGGGCGAACTCGCCGCATATTATCGTGCGGTCGCGCCGATGATGCTGGTCTGGTCCGCCAATCGCCCGATCAGCCTCGTCCGCTGTCCGCAGGGCCGCGCCAAGAAATGCTTTTTCCAAAAGCACGACGCCGGCACCTTCGGTCCCTCCGTCCTCCACATCCCGATCGAGGAGAAGCGCGGCAAAATCGAAGACTATATCTATTTCGCGGACCAGGCCGGCCTGATGACCTGCGTCCAGATGGGCACGATCGAATTCCATGGCTGGGGCTCGCGCGTCGAAGATGTCGAAAAAGCCGACCGGCTCGTCTTCGATCTCGACCCGGACGAGGGCCTCGACTTCGAGGAGGTGAAGCGCGCCGCGCGCGACTTGAAGCGCTTCCTCGCCGACATGGGCCTCCAGACCTTCCCGCTGCTGACCGGCGGCAAGGGCTTGCACGTCGTTGTGCCGCTGACGCCCGAGGCCGAGTGGCCGCAAGTGAAGGACTTCGCCCAGCGCTTCTGCGTCGCCTTGGCCACTGCCGAGCCCGACCGCTTCACGGCCAATCTCGCCAAGGCGAAGCGCAAGGGCCGCATCTTCCTCGATTACCTACGCAACCAGCGCGGCGCGACCGCGATCATGCCCTACAGCGCCCGCGCCCGAGAAGGCGCGCCCGTCTCGGCGCCGATCATCTGGGACGAACTGGACGAAACCCAGTCCGGCGCCCGCTTCAGCGTTCGCGACGCGGACCTTCTGCTTCAGCGCGCTTCCAGCCGAACGCTGCAGGGCTGGGGCGAGGCATCGCAAGTTCTGCCGGACCTCTAACCGGCTTCACCGACCAGCCAGTCCTCGAACGCGCGCATTGCGGGCGTGCGCTCCTTTGATTTCAGCCGCGTGATCCAGTAGCCGCCCGTGACCACCTCCGCGTCGAACGGCCGAACAAGCCTGCCCTCCCGCAGCTCCCGCTCGAACATCGCCACCGGAGCCAGCGCGACCCCGCCTCCCTGCAAAGCGGCTTCGATCATGATCGAGGATGAATCGAACATCGGCCCACGGATCGCCGGCGCCGGCACGCCCGCCGCCGCGAACCAGTCCGGCCAGTCGTTGCGGTAGGAGCGCAGAAGCGTTTCGCGGGCCAGATCGGCCGGTGTCGCGAGCCGCCCGGCAATGTCGGGAACGCACATCGGCGTGAAGGGCGCGTCGAACAGCAGCCGCGCGTCGGTTCCATGCCACGCGCCGTCACCGAAGCGAATCGCATAGTCGAGTCCCTCGGCGGCGATGTCCACGCGGTTGTTGTTGGTCGAAAGCCTCAAGTCGACGAACGGATGCGCCTCGTGGAAGAGCGTGAGACGGGGCAGCAGCCAGCCGACGGCGAACGTGCCGACCACGCCCACGGCAAGCACCTCGCGCACGATGCCGCCCTGGAAGCGCTCGAGCAGCTCGGCAATGCGGTCGAACGAGTCCCGCAACACCGGCAGCAGGGCGAGGCCCTCGTCAGTTAAGGCGAGGCCACGCGGCAGCCTGCGAAAGAGCGGCGCGCCGAGCCGCTCCTCCAGTGCTTTCACCTGGTGGCTGAGCGCCGCGGGCGTGACACAAAGCTCGATTGCCGCGTTGGTGAAGCTCAGATGCCGGGCAGCGCCTTCGAACGCGCGAAGGGCGTTCAGCGGCAGATGCGGTCTGATCATGGAAGCTGACCTTAGTTTTTCTAAACTCTCGGCCGAGCTATCATCGTTTGTGCGCCGCCGGCGAGCCACAGCATCTTCGCCCAGCAGGAGGAACGAAGATGATCAGATATTCTCATGTGAAGCGTGCGATCACGGCCTCGCTTGGCGCAGCCGTGTTGGCCGTCGGCGGCTCGGCCGTTGCGCAGGGCGGCACCGGCAACCCGCCGAGCTGGACCGAGCGGATCGCGCCGTTCCGCATCGCCGACCGGCTCTACTGGGTCGGCTCTCGCGATCTGGCGGCTCTCCTCATCGACAGCGGCAAGGGCCTGATCCTGATCGACGCGGGTATGCCCGAATTCGCCCCGCAGGTGCTCGCCAACATCCGCGCGCTCGGCTTCGACCTCAGGCAGGTTCGGATCCTGCTCAACAGCCAGGCCCATGCCGATCATGCGGGCGGGTTCGCCGCGATCAAGGCCGCCACCGGCGCGAGGATGCTCGCGTCCGTCGAGGACGGGCGGCTGCTCGAGCGCGGCGGCAAGGGCGATTTCGCCTGGGGCGACGAGCTCGCCTACCCGGCAGTGAAGGTGAATCGCACCCTGCGCGACCGCCAGCAGGTGAAGCTCGGCGCGGTCACCCTCACCGCCCACATCACGCCCGGCCATACCAAGGGTTGCACGACCTGGACGTTTCCAGTGACGGACCGCGGCCGCACCTATGTCGCCCAGTTCAACTGCAGCGCCAGCATCCCGGGCTACAAATTGCTCGGCACTCCGTCTTACCCCAACATGGCGGCGGATTATGAAATCACCTTCGCCAAGCTCAAGCGACTGCCCTGCGAAATCTTTCTCGGCGCGCACGGCTCCTTCTTCAACCTGGATGCAAAGCGGGCGAAGCTCGGCAAGAGTGCGGCCAACCCGTTCGTCGATCCCGAAGGCTGCAGAAGCTATATAGCAGGCGCGGAGACCGCCTACCGAAAGCAGCTTGCCCGCGAGCGGCAGGAACGCGCAGCGAAGTAACTCCTGCATCCAATCCCAGGGCGGTGGGTTATCGCGCGATGGAAAAGCAGATCGACCTCAATATAGCAGACAAGGACGCACTCGACGGCATCGAGGGGCTTCGCGGCCACGGCCATGAAATCGTTCGATATCGTGAGGAGCGCGGGGGCTTCACCAGGGTCGAGCAGCTCGAGGAAGTGCCCGGACTTACGGGCAAGGTGAGCGAGGATATTCGCTCCGCGCTTCGGGTAGGAAGCCGCTGAACTTCCGCCCCAGCACGATACACAGCCGTAACGTTCGGCACGTTAATAATCTTTACGGATTTATGGCGTGCTTAACTCCGATTAGCTATTCCCGGATGCGTGAGTCGCCAAACCACCGACTCACGCAACTGGGCGGACGGCTATCTTCTCCCTGATCTAGGCCGTCCGCCTCTTTTGTCTCTCATTCGCGCCGGAACTGTCGCACTATCCGACACGTCTTCGCGCGATGATCCAGTCCATCACGCATCTTGGCCTGCTCGACGACGAGACGATCGCGCTCGATGACGCCGCTCTCGACCTCGCTGCTCTCGATCATCCTGGCATTGACCTCGCCCCGTATCGCGAGCGGCTGGACCAGTTATCGCTTGAGATCGCGGCGACGGGCGCCGGTGCGCGCACCGCCCCTGCACAAGCGGAGCTGCTGAGCCGCGTCCTTTTCGAAGAGCACGGCTTCCGCGGCGACTCGATCGACTATGACGACCCTGCCAATGCAGACTTCATCGCCGTGCTGGACCGCAGGCGCGGCATCCCGGTCAGTCTGTCGATCCTCTACGTCGCCATGGCGCGGCGAACCGGGTGGAGCGCGCATGCGCTGAACACGCCCGGTCATGTGCTCGTGCGGATCGGCACCGAGACGGATCCTGCCCTCGTCGACCCGTTCAACGGTGGTCCGATCGTCGATGCCGATGGCCTGACCGAGCTGCTGAGCGGCGTTTTCGGAACGCAGGTCACTCCATCCGCCGAGCATCTCCAGCCGATGAGAAATCGCGCCGTGCTCGTGCGGCTCCTCACCAACCAGGCGAGTCGAGCGCTGCAGGCCGGCAATGCGGAGCGTGCGCTGATCCTCTACGGTCGGATGACGGTGGTTGCCCCCTCGTTCGGGCATCTCTGGTGGGAACGCGCCAGGCTCGAGCTGACCCTCGGCGACAAGTCCGCGGCGCGCGGCAGCCTCAGTGCGATGCTGGAGATGACCCGGGACCCGGTGCTTCGCACCCACATCAGCGCCGCGCTTGACGCGCTTGCGAGCTCATGAGGCCGCAGCATTCCGTAAGTCGGAAGCATTCCCCTAAATCGGCAGCATTCCATCGTCATTGCGAGCGAAGCGAAGCAATCCAGTCCGCGCGAACTCCGAATCGTAGATTGCTTCGACGCTTCGCTCCTCGCAATGACGCTGTCAGAACCTCAAAGCCAAAGCCCCAAAAAAGAAAAAGCCCCGACCGTTTCCGGTCGGGGCTCTGATAGTCGGCCGGGGGGGGGAGGCCGATCTATCGGGGGGGGTATTATGCAGAACACCCCAACCCGAAATCGGTTCCCGACAAAAACGAAGCGCCCCGAAAAAAGATCGAGGCGCTTCGCCGACAGTCCGCCCAAAAGGCGACTATCTCCCTTCCCCGACGCGCCTTTTACCCTATTTTCGGGCCCACGAAAAGCTTGAAGAACAAGCCTAAACTGACACTGTATTGTCGGCTTAAGACACTTTAGCACTTGCCTTGCGGGGCCTCTCTCCCCCATCTTTTAGACAGAGGCAGCGAACGGGGAGCGGGAATGGCTACGGAGACCAAGCTGAAGCTGGAAGCGCCGGAGGTGCTCACGGCCGTGCAGCCGCAGGAAGCCGCAGGCCTCGTGCCGCTGAAGGAGACGGAGCGGAGCGCGCTCGAGGTCAAGGTCGACAGCTTCATTGACGACCTGGTCGCCACCGACGCGAACAGCCCCGAATTCGGCAAGAAGATCGACCAGCTCACGAACATGGGCCGCAAGGAGATTGCGGAGGCCGCGGGCCATTCGAACCGCTTCCTCGATCGCCCGGTCAAGGCGATCG
>NZ_CADCWD010000046.1:15480-20992 GCF_902806315.1 uncultured Sphingosinicella sp. | reverse complement strand
TCCGTGCCGCGCTCGAGGCCGGCGCCGACGAATATGTGATGAAGCCGTTCGATCGCGAGACCCTGGAAAGCAAGCTGCAGATCGTCGGGGTGGCGTGACCCCTCCAAGAGCGACCGCGCCGACGGCGGCGGCGGGAGCGCCGCGGCCGGGAGAGGCCCCGATCCGTTTGATGATCGTCGACGACTCGCAGATCGCGCGGGCCGTGCTGTCGCGCATGCTTTCCAATCACAAGGAATTCGACGTCGTCGCGCTCGCGAGCAACGCCGGCGAGGCGCTCGACGCCCTGAAAACCCTCAAGGTCGATATCGTCCTGTTGGACGTCGAGATGCCCGGCACGAGCGGGCTCGAGGCGCTCCCCGACATCCTCCGGCTCGGCAAGGGCGCCCAGGTGCTGATCGTCTCTTCGCTCTGCGAGGACGGGGCCGAGGCAACGGTGAAGGCGCTGGCTCTTGGCGCCGCGGACACGCTCCCCAAGCCTGGCGCCGGTAATTTCGGAGGCCGCTTCTCCGACGTGCTCGCCGAACGGCTTCGCAGGATCGGCCGCGCCTCGGCACGAACCGAGCGCGTGCTGAGCCCCGTGGCCGCCGACCCGCTACCGGCAAGCCTCAGGCCGATGACCGAATACAGGCTCGGCTGCCTGGCCCTCGGCGCGTCGACGGGAGGGCTTCACGCCATCGGCGAGTTCCTTCGCGCTCTGCCGTCGCGGATCGGCGCTCCGATCCTGGTGACCCAGCATCTCCCGGCCGTTTTCATGCCCTTCTTCGCCCGTCAGATCGAAGCGGCTTCCGGCCGCACCTCGCGCGTTGTGGAAGAGGGGATGGCGCTGCAGCCGGAGCAGATCTTCATCGCGCCGGGCGACGCGCATCTCGGGCTCGAGCGGACGGGCAGCGCCGTCCGCGTGAAGCTCAGCCACGTGCCGGCAAGTTCGGGCTGCCTGCCCTCGGTCGATCCGATGCTCTGGGCGGTCAGCGAGACGTACAGCAAAAGCGCCATCGGCGTGATCTTCAGTGGGATGGGCCGGGACGGCCTGGTCGGCAGCGCGCGCATTGTCGACCGGGGCGGCTCCATCCTTGTTCAGAACCAGCGTAGCTCGGCAGTGTGGGGAATGCCGCGTGCGGTGGCGGAGGCAGGCCTCGCTTCGGCGGTGCTTGCGCCCGCCGACCTCGCGCATTGCGTCGCCAAACGTGTCGAGAGTGGCCGGTGGAAGTAAGCGACGTCTCGAGCCGTATCCTTGCGGGCCTCCTGGAGGCGCGGACGGGACAGCAACTGACGATGAGCCGCCGCTGGCGCCTCGAGACCGCGTTGAAGTCGCTGATGCGCGAGCGCGACATCACGAGCCTCGATCAACTCATCGCCACCCTTGTCGCGGAGCGGGAGCCGAGCCTTGGCGACCAGGTGGTCGAGGCGCTCCTCAACAACGAAACCTATTTCTATCGCGATCGTGCACCGTTCGAACTGCTGCTCAAGGGCGCGCTGCCCCGGCTTCAGCAGGCGCGGGAGCGGCAGAAGCGGCTCTCCATCTGGTGCGCCGGCTGCTCGACGGGCCAGGAAGTCTATTCGCTCGCCATGAGCTTTGCCGAGGCGAAGCTGCGCTGGCATGGCTGGACGATCGACATCCTGGGCACCGACGTGTCTCGAAGCGCTGTCGATCGGGCGCGTCAGGGCGTCTATTCGCAGTTCGAGGTGCAGCGCGGTTTGCCGGTGATGCAGATGATGCGGTGGTTCGAGGAAGAGGAGGGGCATCAATGGCGCATTCTCCCCGAACTGCAGCAATCAGTCCGCTTCCAGGTTCACAGCCTGCTCGAGGCGCCGCCGCGCCCCGGCCGTTTCGACATCATCCTTTGCCGGAACGTCCTCCTCTACTTTTCGGGCGACACGACCAAGGCCGTGTTCAAGCGCCTGGTCGAGGCCAGCGCGCCGGATGCCTGCCTGATGCTCGGGGCAGGGGAGACGGTGCTGGGCCATACCGACGACTTCGTCTCCGATCCCGAGCAGCGCGGGCTCTACGTCAGGAAGATCGCCGCTCCGCCCGTGCCGCGCGCCAGCGTCGGCTGAACTCCAGCCACTTGACCTGCAGCCGATTTTAGCGCGCAACGGAGCGCTGGCATGCTCGACTTCATCGACACCCCTTCGCCCAATTGCGACGCGCGCGAACTGCCGGTGTCGATGCTGGTGCTCCACTATACCGGCATGCCGGATGCGACCTCCGCCATCGCCCGGCTTTGCAGCCCGGAAGCCAAGGTTTCGTGCCACTATCTGGTTTCGGAAGACGGGCAGATCCTGCGCATGGTGCCGGAGGAGAAGCGGGCCTGGCATGCGGGCCGATCCTATTGGCGCGGCATCACCGATGTGAATTCCGCCAGCATCGGCATCGAGATCGTCAATCCCGGCCACGAATTCGGCTACCGGCCCTTTCCGGAAGAACAGATCGACGCGCTCGTGCCGCTCGTCGCGGACATCGTGGAGCGCCACAAGATCACTCGCGGCAATATCGTCGGCCATTCGGACGTCGCCCCCACCCGCAAGCAGGATCCAGGCGAGCTGTTCCCCTGGCACCGCCTCGCCAAGCTCCGGCTCGCTCTCCCGCGGCCGACCAAAAGCCTGCTCGACCCCAACTGGACCGACAGCGGCTTCCTGCTCGCTCTCGAACGATTCGGCTACGACGTCAGTGACAAGCTCGCGGCCGTGGTTGCATTCCAGCGCCGCTATCGTCCGGAACTGATCGACGGCGAGATCGACGGCGAGTGCCGCGCCATCCTCCTCGCGCTCCTCCTTCCCAAACCGCAAGGCGACGACTAGAGCGTTCCCGCCAGAGGATCGGGCGGCCGCATGTTCCAATTTGCTTCCAAGCAAATCGGGCCTGAGGAAAGTCCGGGCTCCACGGAACGACGGTGCCGGGTAATGCCCGGCGGGGGTGACCCTAGGGAAAGTGCCACAGAAAGCATACCGCTGCGCTTCGGTGCAGCAAGGTCGAAACGGTGGGGTAAGAGCCCACCGCGGGCCCGGCAACGGGACCGGCACGGCAAACCCCACCGGGAGCAAAACCGAATAGGGGCGGCATATGGTCCAGTTCCGGATCGTCGCCCGGGTTGGTTGCTTGAGAGAGGGAGCGATCCCCCTCCTAGAGGAATGGTCGCACAGGCGGGAAACCGCTGGACAGAACCCGGCTTACAGATCCTCTGGCATTTTCGTCTTGCCCGCGGGTGGCGCGATGCCGGGCGGGTCGCTATCTCCCGCCGGATGGCGAGGCACACACGCTCGAACGACTGGGGATTTCCGCGCTGGCGCAGCTATGGCGGCGAGCGCGCGGCCCAGCAGGTGCGCCTGTGCGATCGCCATGGCTGCACCGAGCCGGGTGATCGGCCGGCCCCCAAAACGCCGAACAAGCCCGAGCGCTGGTATTTCTGCGAGCGCCACGCCGCCGAATATAACAAGAACTGGAACTACTTCGAAGGGCTGAGTGCCGAAGAGGCCGCAAAGCGCGAGTCGGAGGAGCGGCGCGACGCCGAAAGCTTCAAGGAAGCCAAATTCTACGGCTGGGGCGGCCCCGGCGACGGCAATCGCAGCCGGGACGAGATGCGGGCGCTCGATGTGCTGGAGATCGAAGGCGATCCCGGGTTCGAGGAGATCAAGACTGCGTACCGGCGGCTCGCCAAGGCAAGCCATCCGGACGTCGCGGGGAATGATCCCGAAGCGGCCAAGCGGTTCCAGACGATCCAGGCTGCCTATGAAGTGCTGCGCAAGGCCGAGGAACGGCGGGGCGCGCTTTCGCCCTAGGGCTTGGTGAACATGAAGGTGGCGGCGACGTGCGCGACCGGGTCGGCCGGATCGCCGTCATGCGCGACGCCCCGTACGAAACCGACGCTGCGCCTGATCGCATAGCATTCGCCGCGTCCGTAGATGCGGCTGCCGGGCTTTGCCGCGCGCATATAGTCGACGCGCAGGTCGAGGGTCGCCTGGTGCCGGAAGCGATCGAGCTTCACCCAGATCGCCATGCTGGTCGCCATGTCCATCAGGCTGATAATGGGTCCGGAGGCGATCACGCCCGTCTCCGCAACTCCGATCAGCTTCTCGTCATGATCAAGCGCGAGTTCGACCCAGTCGGGTCCGTGATCGTGGTAGAGGATGCCCAGCGCGCCGCCATGGCCGACCTGGCTGGCATAAGCGGTGAAGAGCTCCGGATCGAAGCCCTTCATCTTGCTGAGATCCGGCCGGTTCACGCGGCGAGACGCTCCGCCGTTTTCCGGATCAGAGCGATCATGTTGGGTATGCCCTGCGTCCGGTTGGAGCTGAGCTGACGGCCGAGATCGAATGGAGCGAGCGCGGCCTCGACGTCGTCATCGACGATCTCGCGCGGGGAGCGGTCCTGCACCGCGGCCAGCACCAGCGCGATGATGCCCTTGGTGATTGCGGCATTGCTGTCGGCGAGGAAGTGGAGGGTGCCGTCCTCCCGAGCCATAGGATAGACCCACACCGAGGCCGAGCAGCCGCGAACAAGCGTCGCCTCCGTCTTGAGCGCATCCGGCATCGGCTCGAGCGAACGGCCGAGATCGATCAGCAGACGGTAGCGGTCGTCGGGTTCGAGCAGCTCGTAATCGGCATAAACATCGTCGAGGGACTGCAAGGACATGGCTGCCATTTAGGCACGATGGCGCCGCGCGTCACCTGTGCAGCGCGTCCCGCTCACGCGTGGGCGACACGGGGTCGCGGAGTCGTTCGAACTCCTGCTCCAGGAGGTGGTTCTTGTCGGTCGCGATCCGCTCCAGGACCGCCACGCGCTGCTTGAGTCGTGCGACCTCTTCGCCGAGGGCCTGCATCTGCCCATCGCCACCGGTTCGTGCGCGTCGCGCCTCAAGCTTGAAGCGGACCATCAGCACCACCGACAGCATTACGATGCCGACGATGAACACCACCATCGTGAAGGGATTGTCGATCACGAGCTTGCCCCGACTTGAACCGTTTTATCTCAGCGCGGATCGCGCAGCTTTTCGATCTCGCGTTCCAGCGAGTTTTCCTTCTCGACCGTGATCCGCTCCAGCACGGCCAGTCGCTCCTTGAGCTGCTTGACCTCGGTGCGAAGCTGCTGCGTCTCGCCGCTCTCGACCACCCCGGTCGACTCGAAGCCGCGGTGTTCTCCTCGCGACCGGTGTCCGTGCTTCGACTTGATGATGCTCGCGATCATCACAATCGCGACGATCAGCACCACCATCATTTGCCCACCCGTCATCCCTTGTCCTTCCCTGTTAACCTGCTGACTACCCGCCAATTCAATTGAGCGGCTGCTCCCTCAAGGCTTCGATCTGATCGGCAACGACGATCCCCTTGTCGGTGACGATCCGCTCCAGCACGCGCACCCGCTGCTCCAGTCGCTCGTTATGCGCCGCATATTGCGCCGCCTTTTCCGCCGTCATCTGCGCCTCGATCTCCATCCGGCGCTCGCGGTGCTTGAGGGACCGGCTGTGCATATCCTTCAGCACGCCCATGACGACGGGGATGCCGACAACAATAACGA
>NZ_CADCWD010000046.1:0-15470 GCF_902806315.1 uncultured Sphingosinicella sp. | reverse complement strand
AGAATCCAGTCCGGCATCATTGCCTCCTCAGTTGTGCGGGATGAGGAGGGCTTCGTTTTCCTGCGTCAGGCGATGGCTGTCGTCGGTGACGATCCGCTCGACATTAGCGAGCCGGTCCTTGACCGAGCCAAGCTCCGCCCGAAGCTGCGCGTTCTCCGAACTCAGCAGCTTGATCCGCTCCATCGCTTCGTCGCTGTTCTTGGGATATATGGCCTGGCCCCAGGCGCCGTCGAGCGGATAGCCGTTCTTGATGCGCATCCAGGTGGTGAGCACCCACCCGCCGATGCCAAGCGACGCCATGATCGCAATGAAAGGAAAGAGCTGACTGACGAATTGTGCTTTGACCGGATCCATTCTTGCCCCCGTATTTGCTCGACCTGCTCAGCGCAGGTTCTCGATTTCCCGTGAGAGCCGGCTGTTCTCGCTGGTGACGTAGGTTTCCACGCTGGCCAGCCGGCGGTCGATTTCGCGGAACTTCGAGCGCACGTCGCGCACCATCCGCTTGGGTGAAGCCCTGACGCCCTGCCAGAACTTGGCGTCTTCAGGCGTGCGGGGATAAAGAGCCACCGGCTTCTTCGGCGCCAGCCACGCGGCGACGATGTAGGCCAGCGGCGGCAGAGGGAAGGACATCAATGTGAGGATGACCATGCCGATACGAACGACGGTGACGTCCAAGCCGGTATAGTCTGCAATGCCGGCACAGACGCCGGACCATCGGCCATTGAGCTTGTCGCGATAGAAGCGGGTGCGGCTTGGCGCGTTCATTTGCGGATGCTCCTGATCGTCTGATCTTCGATGCCGATGCTGGCCGGATCTGCCGTCAGCGACCGCCAATTAGGGTTCTCCGCGGTCATGATCCGCTCGACGGTGATGAGGCGCTCTTCAAGTCGACGGGCGAGGTCATGGAGTTCGTCCAGGAGGTTCTCATCCTCCGTCGTGAGGGAAGCCTGCGTTTTCCACTTCGTGATGTAGTGGAAGATGATCCACGGCAGGCCCAGGACGATCGCTGGGACGATGACGAGTTCGGAACCCATGGCTTAGCCTTCCTGGCTCGAGTTGCGCTTCGCCTTGAGAGCTTCCAGCTCCGCGTCCACCTTCTCGGCGTTGCGCAGCTCGGCGATCTCCTCGTCCAGTGTCTTGGGCGGCGCGCCGAGGCTCAGCGCGTCGGCGCGGCCTTCGGCATAGTCGGCGTGGCGCTCCAGGATGTCGAAGCGGCTGAAAGCCTCGTCGACCTTCGGGCCCGCATACATTTCGCGCAGCTTCACCCGGTTCTGGGCACTCTCGAGGCGGCTCTGGATCGCATTCTGGCGGGTGCGGGCCTCGCGCAGCTTGGTCTGCAGCTTGGCGATGTCCGCTTCCGACGCGCGGAGCGCGTCGTCGAGCACAGCGATTTCGGTCCGCAGGCTGTCGGCCATGTCGCCCGCCTTCTGCTTTTCCATCAAAGCCGCCTTGGCGAGATCCTCGCGGTCCTTCGACAGCGCGAGTTCGGCCTTCTCGGTCCAGCTGTCCTGCAGCCGCTCCAGCTTCTGGATCTGGCGGCGCATCTCCTTTTGGTCGGCGATCGTGCGGGCGGCCGAGGCGCGGACTTCGACCAAAGTCTCTTCCATCTCCATGATGATCATGCGGATCATCTTGGCCGGATCTTCCGCCTTATCGAGGAGGTCCGCGACGTTGGCGGCGACGATGTCGCGGGTCCGCGAGAAAATACCCATATTCAACAACTCCTTGATCAAAACAGCAGGCCCTGGCGGGCTGATCGGACTGGCCGGCCGCGGCGGGCGGGGCGGTCGCGGTGGGCGAGGTGGCGTCATGAGTCTCAGATCCTCCCGCCCGATGGATATCACATCAGACATTCGCGCGATCCGCAACCTGGCTTTGTGCCGTCACAATCGTGCTGCCGTGGACGGAATGCGCCGGGACAATGGCGGCGCTCACCGTGACGGCGGTGAAGATGAGAGCGCCGATCGCTGCAGTGGCGACGCGCTTGAAGTCGACGTTGAACATATCCGGTCCCCTCTGAACCTTGGCGTTGATCCGTTCCCGCTCCCGGGTGATGCCCAAACCTCTTCAAGAGCCGTGCCAAATGCGGAAAGCGGCTCAAATCCGAGTTATTGCTTTGAATGACGGGCATTTCGGCTCCTTTTGACCTTGCCAAGCTGTGGTGAAATGCACCAACATCTGGGAATGGAGCGAACCACTCAGCTTGTCGGTCAGTCCTCGTCTTTCCTGGACGCAATCGAGCGGGCGAGCCGCGCGGCGCCGCTAGACCGGCCGGTGCTCGTGATCGGCGAGCGCGGGACAGGCAAGGAGCTGGTGGCCGAGCGACTCCACCACCTTTCCTCGCGCTGGGACGGTCCTCTCGTCGTCATGAACTGCGCGGCGCTGCCCGAGACGTTGATCGAGGCGGAGCTGTTCGGGCATGAGGCCGGGTCCTTCACCGGCGCGACCAAGGCGCGCATGGGCCGCTTCGAGGAAGCGGATGGCGGCACCCTGTTCCTCGATGAGCTCGCGACCCTTTCCAAGGCGGCGCAGGACCGGCTGCTGCGCGCCGTGGAATATGGCGAGGTTACCCGCATCGGCGCCTCCAAGCCGCTCAAGGTCGACGTGCGCATCGTTGCCGCGACCAACGAGCACCTTCCCAAGCTGGTCGAGGAGAATCGCTTCCGCGCCGATCTGCTCGACAGGCTCTGCTTCGAGGTCGTGACCCTGCCGGCGCTGCGCCATCGGATCAGCGACATCCCCGTCCTGGCGGACCATTTCGCCCGTCGCATGGCGCTGGAGCTGGAATGGCCGCGCTGGCCCGGCTTCAGCAACGCGGCTTCCAATCGCATGCTGTCGTACGACTGGCCCGGGAACGTGCGCGAGCTCCGCAACGTCGTCGAGCGCGCGGTCTATCGCTGGGAGGACCCGGATCGGCCGATCGACGCTATCCAGTTCGATCCATTCGAGTCCCCATGGCGCCCGGTCATCAACGAGGTCCGCCAGGTCCAAGACGGCACTGCGGTCGCCGCCGCGACTCAGATCGCTGCTGCCGTCGCAGCGCACGACCCGGGTGCCTGCGCAGACTTCAGGCTGGCGGTGGCTGAGTATGAAAAGGCGATCCTCGCGGCGGCGCTCGAGAAATGTCGCTGGAATCAACGCTCTGCGGCTGCCGCCTTGCAATTGTCCTACGATCAGCTTCGGCACGCGCTGAAGCGGCACGAGATGATGGCGCAGGCGCCGCAATTGGGGTAAGATCGAGCCGTCAAGGAGGCTCGATCATGAAGACCATTTTCCTTGTTGCCACTGGCGCTACTTTGCTCGCCGCAGCTCCCGCCACCGCCGCTATCACCGTCATGGGCTCCACCGCAGCCCGGATGTGCTTCGAAGTGGCCGAATCCAAATCGATGCCTGATCGCGACGGGCTCGGACGTTGCGACGAGGCCCTGGGCCACGAAGCGCTGAGCGGTCGGGATATCGTCGCGACACATGTCAACCGCGGCATCATTCGCTCTCGAACGGGCGATACCGCAGGCGCCATCAAGGATTTCGATGCGGCTTCGGCGCTCGACCCGAACGAGCCGGAGGCCTACCTCAATAAGGGCGTGGTGCTGATGCGACAGAGCAGCTCGGATGCCGCCTTGCCGCTCTTCACGATGGCGCTCGAAAAGAAGACGCGCCGGCCCGCTCTGGCTTATTACGGCCGCGGCATCGCCCATGAGGATCTGGGCAACCTCCGCTCGGCTTATTCCGACTACAGGGCGGCCACGCAAGCGGAGCCCAAGTGGCGGGAGCCAAAGCTCGAGCTCGTCCGGTTCCAGGTCCGCCGGTAACTGCGGACTTTGTTGCGGCCCCGGAAAAAGGGGCTGGAACTTTGCGGCGGGAGCATTAGCTCGGGCGGGACTCAGGCACAGGAGAACCCGCCATGGCTTTCACGCTCCCCCCGCTTCCGTACGGCTATGACTCGCTTGAGCCGACGATAGACGCGCAGACGATGACGCTGCACCACACTAAGCATCATCAAGCCTATGTCGACAAGTTGAACGAGGGCGTCGGCGAGGAGGGGCTGGACGGTCAGAGCCTGGAGCAGATCCTGGCGAACATTTCCGGCCGGTCGAAGAAGGTCCGCAACAATGGCGGGGGCCATTGGAACCACAGCTTCTTTTGGGAGACGATGGCCCCGGGCGGGGTGCAGCCGAGCGGCCGCATTGCCGAAGCGATCGACGCCAAATTCGGCTCGCTCGACGCGTTCAAGACCAAGTTCAATGAAGCAGGCGTCGGCCAGTTCGGTTCAGGCTGGGTGTGGCTGATCGTCGGCAGCGACGGCGAACTGGCGATCACCTCGACGCCCGCCCAGGACAATCCGCTCATGGACGATGCGCCAGTCAAAGGCACTCCGATCCTCGGCAACGACGTCTGGGAGCACGCTTACTATCTCAAATACAATAATCGTCGGCCCGAATATCTCGCGGCCTGGTGGAACGTCGTAAACTGGGAGATAGTCGGCCAGCGTTATGCGGCGGCTGCGGGCTGATCTCACTGCTTCGTCAATGACTGATGCTCAGCGCTGCTCGACGGAGCAGGTAGAGGCTTCAACCACGTAATCGGAGGCGGGGCAGGAAGGCGAGGGCTCCGCTGGGCCATGCAGCAAGGTGGTCGTCGCGGCAAATGGTCGCGGGCGCGCGGTGTGTCTTGCAACCCGGTCCCAATGAATGTTATTTCATTACCGTGGCTAAGCTCATTTCCCTGCTCATCATGCTCGCGCTTGCGGTCACGAACAGCAGCGCCGTGGCCGCGGCGGCATGCCAGCACGTCGATGCTCAGGCCCACGCCGTTGCCCTGCAGAGTTCCGACCCCGACGTCGCTGCGACTGCGGCGGACGAGGAAGCCGCTGCGGCGGAAGCTAACAACAAAAGCACTTTGGCCAAAGCCGGTGCGGTTCAGCTGGCGGGCTTTCTCCTGCCTTCTGCCCCCGCGATAAGCGCTCCGCGCTCGGTCGAGGCATTGAGCAGGGCTCCGATACGCCCAGAACCATTGCCGAGCAGGACGGTAAGTCCGCTGCTGGAGCCGCCGCTCGCCTGAACTCGTCAGCCGACGAGCTTATCCGTTGAAGTCCGCAGTCTCGCCAAGCCGCATGCTTGGCTGGCGGACTGCGAGCCGCTCACTTCCGGCTGACCTAAGCACTCCGTGATTCGCGCTTCCTGAAGCGCATGCAGCTTCTTGCTGGCAGCTACACATTGGAAAAAACATCATGCTTCGCCTGACACTCCTGGCCGGAACGGCCGCCATCCTCCTCCTCCCGGCCTCTGCCCTCGCTCAAAGCACCGCGACCACCAATACGCAAACTCCACCCGTCGCCGGATCCAGTCAGCATCAGGACTCGGAGAACATCATCGTCACCGCGCCTTTCGTGCGCGAGCTTGATGTGCTCGCCGGGACGTCGGTGCTGACGGGCGCCGACCTTCAGCGGGAGCTGAGGCCGCAGCTCGGCGAAACGTTGACTCGGCTTCCGGGCGTGTCCGCCACCTCCTTCAGTCCTGGCGCGTCCCGTCCCGTCCTCAGGGGCTTCCAGGGCGAGCGGATCCGAGTGCTGACCGACGGCATCGGATCGATTGATGTGTCCAACACCTCGGCCGATCACGCTGTCACCATCGATCCGCTGACGGCCGAGCGGATCGAAGTGCTTCGGGGTCCAGCAGTGCTTCTGTTCGGCGGCCAGGCGATCGGCGGCGCCGTGAACGTGATCGATCGCAGGATTCCGCGGGCTGTGCCGGAGAACGGTGCCCATTTCGATGTGATCGGCCTTTATGGGTCGGCGGCGGACGAGCGCTCGATCGGTGGCGCCGCGGATGTGGCTGTCGGGACTAGCGGCCTGGTGCTGCACGTCGACGGGACTTTCCGTAAGACGGACGATCTCAAAGTCGGGGGCTTCGTCCTGTCGCCGGAGCTTCGCGCCGAGCAGCTGGAAATAGCGGAAGAGGAACTCGAGGAAGGTCATCCCGAGGAAGCCGCCGAGGCGCTTGAGCTTGCCGAACAACGCGGCCGCCTGCCGAACAGCGCGACCGAGCAGAAGACGGCTGGAGCCGGCCTTGCTTTCATCCGCGACGGATTCAATCTTGGCGCCTCGGTGAGCTGGTTCAACACCGATTATGGGGTGCCGAGCCGACCGGGTGCGGGACATCATCACGAGGGCGAGGGAGGCGAGGAAGAGGAGGAGCATGGCGAAGAGGCCGTGACCATAGGCCTGGAGCAGGTGCGTTTCGACTTTCGCGGTGAGTTCGAGCTTGGCAGCGGCTTCCTTGATCGCATCCGCCTCCGGTTCGGCGCCGCTGACTATGAGCATACCGAGTTCGAGGGCGAGGTAGTCGGAACCATCTTCAAGTCGAACGGGCTGGAGGGACGTCTCGAGTTCGTACAACGCGATCGGAACGGCTGGCGCGGTGCGAGCGGCATCCAATATTTCAGCCGGGACTTCGAGGCGATCGGGGCGGAGGCCTTCGTTGCCCCGAACGAGACGCGGCAATTGGGCCTCTTCACTCTGCAGGAATTCCAGCTCGGCCAGATCGGGCTCGAGGCCGCAGCGAGATACGAGCATAGCGATGTAAGTTCGGACGAGGTCGGCGTTGATCGCAACTTCCACGCCTTTTCAGGTGCGCTCGGCGCTTCTTACGAAGTCGCGCCTCGCACCCGTATCGGCGTCAATCTTTCGCGGACGGAGCGCGCTCCGGCGGCAGAAGAGCTATTCTCGAACGGGCCCCATATCGCCACTCAGGCTTTCGAGATCGGCGATCCGGCGCTCTCCAAGGAGAAGAGCTGGGGCGCCGAAGCCTTTGTGCGAGTCCAAGGCGATCGGTTCAGCCTCAGCGCGACCGCCTTCGCCAATTGGTTCGACGACTTCATCTTCCAGTCTGCGACCGGCGAGGAGGAGGACGATCTTCCCGTCTTCCAGTACCTGCAGCGGGACGCGCGCTATCATGGGTTCGAGGCCGAGGCTTCGGCAACTCTCTTCGAGGCGGCTGGCTTCAAGTTCGTGGCCGATGGCGTCGCCGATTACGTGAGGGCAACGGTCCGGGAGGGTGGCGGTCCCGTCCCCCGTATTCCGCCGCTCCGCCTCCTCGGCGGCCTGGAGGCGCAGTCCGCGACGATCGATGGCCGAATTGAAGCCGAATGGGTGGACGATCAGGAGCGCGTCGCCGCGTTCGAAACCAGGACCGAGGGACACACGCTCGTGAACGCCTCGATCGCCTGGCGGCCCTGGGGGCGTCAGCGCGAAGCCGCGCTGCTCCTGTCGGCGAACAACATCTTCGACGTGGATGCACGGCGCCATGCGTCCTTCACGAAGGACTTCGTGCCTTTGGCAGGGCGCGACATTCGGATCAGCGCTCGGCTGAGCTTCTGAGGGTGGGGGCGCTCGGTCAAACGACGCGGGCGCCCGACACCTACCAGCCCAATACCTGCAGCGATGGCGCCGTGCTTCCCCTGGAGGCATACCATGAAGCCGGAACCGCGCGTCAGGTGCCGTGGAGCGCATTACTGCGCCACGTCCTGGCGCTGCTCTGGAAAAGCCGATTGCCCTGGGGCGCCTACGCCATCACCGAAGCGCTGGGACGTTCCGGGACGAAGTGTCATCCGAACAGCATCTATCGCTCGCTGAAGACGCTGCAGAGCGCCCGGCTGGTGATCCCGATCGTAAGCTGGAGCCGCTACATCATATCGCCCGATCCGGGAATCCATTCCTGGGGCGTCATCCTCTGCTCCCGCTGCCGAAACTACGCGGTTGTTCCCCTGGAAGACGACGGACGGTTGCTATGGTCAGTAGCCCGCGGTCTGAGCTTCAGGCCCGAGCAGTCCGCAATCGAGTGCCACGGAAAGTGCACGTCCTGCGCAGCTCAGGAAGCGGGATAACTGCATTTCGCAAGCACACGAAGCCAGTAGGGGCGAGATGGAGGGAAGCACCCGGTGGAGAACATCTCCTGATCCGGCCATACGATGCTGCTTTTGTTGGGGCAAAGAACCGAAAGCGGAAGCAAAGATCGCGCTCCCAAGCCTTGGGAGCTAGCGGGCGAGTACGTGCGAAGCCATTCAACTTTGCTCTTCAAGCCTTCTCGGCGCCGGCTTCAAGCAAGCAGTGTCCGCGTGGAGCCGAACGGCACTGATCGTCCGCCGAAAGCGCGCGAGCTGCATAGTCTAGGTCGATCACTGCGTGGGCGGTGGCGAGCACGGCCGCGATATCACGATCCAGTTCCGCCAGTGCCCGCCCGACGCATAAAGCACCGGTTCGGGACCTTACGAGCTATTGCTTCTTCAAGCCAAGCTAGTGCGCCCCCTGCGGCGGCTTCTCCGTCGCAGATCCATCTGATGCAGTTGCCCGGATGGGCTAAGTTCTTGACTTTGCTGGTGACCCCTACGGGACTCGAACCCGTGTTTTCGCCGTGAGAGGGCGACGTCCTAGACCGCTAGACGAAGGGGCCTCGCCGAGAATGTCGCCGAAGCAGGACGCGCATATGGGCGAGGGCGGGGGCAAGTCAAGGAATGCGTGACCTCGCCGACCCGCGCCGATCGGTGAGCGCAAGCAGGCGAGGGGGAGTCGCGCAGGTACGCGACAGGGATGGCGGGGCACGAGACGGTGTCTGTCGAGGATGCGCGATAAACGTCGCGGGGCAGGCGAAACGGAGTCTGACGAGAAAGCGCGTGCGAGCGGGTGGATCAGAGGAGCCCTTCGCCGTCGGGGCGGGCGAAGCGGAGGCTTACGGGCGGTTGGGTGGGCCCGGCGAGGAATTGCTCGATCGCGTCGGCGATGCGGGCCGAGGCGTGGCCGTCGCCGAAGGGGAGGGAAGGGGTGGCCATGCGGCGGTAGCGGTCCTCGTCCTCGACCAGGCGGGTGACGGCGCGCACGATCCGGTCGGCGTCGGTGCCGACCAGCTCGGCATTGTCCGTCTCGATCGCTTCGGCGCGCTCGGTGACGTTGCGGAGCACCAGCACCGGCTTGCCCAATGCGGGCGCTTCTTCCTGGATGCCGCCGCTGTCGGTGAGAACCAGCCAGCTCTCGGCCATGAGGGAGATGGTCGCCCGATGGCCGAGCGGCTCGACCAGCCTGATATGGGCAACGCCGCCCAGCAGGCGCTCCAGGGTGCGGCGAAGCTGGGGATTGGGATGGAGCGGGAGCACGATCTCGACCGGCAGCTCGCGCGCCATGCGGCGGCAGGCCCGAGCGATCTGGCGCAGCGGCTCGCCCTGGTTTTCGCGGCGGTGACAGGTGAGGAGGATGCGCTTGCAGCCTTCTTCGGGCGGCGGCAGGCAGCTCGGCGCCGGCGGCGCGGCGAAGAGCGCGTCGATGCCGCTATTGCCGGTCACATGGACGGTGCCCTGGATGGCCGGCTCCGCCGCCAGGTTGCGGGCGGCCTGCTCGCTCGGCGCGAAGAGCAGGTCCGCCAGCGCGTCGATCGTCACGCGGTTGCCCTCTTCGGGCCAGGGCTGCTGGAGGTCGTGGGTCCGGAGGCCCGCCTCGACATGGGCAAGGGCAATGGAGCGGTCGCGGGCGGCCATTGCACCGGCATAGGCGGTGGACGTGTCGCCTTGCACGATCACGAGCGAGGCCTCGCGGCGATCCAGCCGGTCGCACAATTCAAAATGGATGGTCTCGCTGATCTCCCCGGCGCTCTGCTCCTCCATGTTGATTGCAAGCTCGCGGACCTGGCCGGCGGGGAGGAAGTCGAAGGTCGAAGCGATGCCGCGATGCTGGCCCGTCAGGATGATCTCCTGCTCCAGCCCGCGCTCGGCGAGCGCGCGCACGACCGGCTCCATCTTGATGGCCTCTGGTCTCGTTCCGACGATCGACACGATCTTGGGGCTGCTCGCATCTTCGGTGCCGAGTCCGGGACCCGCACGGCTGCGCGCGGCATCAGCCATGGGGCACGAGCAAAGGCAAAATGCCCACGGCACATGTGATCAAAGCCAGGTTGCGGCTGCGCCCCATCTTCGCCCCCACTTCGCAGCCCCGCGAGTCTCGGGAGTCGCTGCTTCAACGAGATTCTGTGCAACTTGGCGGTGCTTTCAAGCCGGTGATCGTTGCTTGAGCGTGATGACAGCAGAACCAAAGGCAGATAGAGGAATTGGCCTCGGGGACGGCCGCACCGCGCGATCTTCGTTCGCCCGCTGTTGCTTTTGCAGTTCCGATACACTCAGCGCAAAGGGCGACATGACCAAAGCCTCGGACCTCTTCATTCGCTGCCTGGAAGAAGAGGGGGTCGAGTATATTTTCGGCGTGCCGGGCGAAGAGAATCTCGACCTGCTCGACAGCCTGTCGCGGTCCGGCAAGATCAAGCTCATCCTGACCCGGCACGAGCAGGGGGCCGGGTTCATGGCGGCGACCTATGGCCGCCATACCGGCAAAGCGGGCGTCTGCATGGCGACGCTGGGGCCGGGCGCGACCAATCTGGTCACGGCCGCGGCCTATGCCAATCTCGGCGGGATGCCGATGCTGATGGTGACAGGGCAGAAGCCGATCAAATCCTCCAAGCAGGGGCGCTTCCAGATCCTCGACGTGGTCGACCTGATGCAGCCCATCACCAAGTTCACGCACCAGCTGGCTTCATCGGACAACATTCCGAGCCGCGTCCGCGAGGCGATCCGGCTCGCCGAAGAGGAGAAGCCGGGCGCGACC
Organism: uncultured Sphingosinicella sp.; assembly: GCF_902806315.1. Lineage (GTDB taxonomy): Bacteria > Pseudomonadota > Alphaproteobacteria > Sphingomonadales > Sphingomonadaceae > Allosphingosinicella. Next base: position 4,828 of record NZ_CADCWD010000046.1, on the reverse strand, counting down.
CATATCGAACTCCCCGAAGACATTGCCGAGGAGCAGACCCAGGCGGTGCCGCTGAAAGCGAGCCTGTCCCGCCGCCCCAATGCCGACGAAAAGGCGGTCCGTGCGGCCGTGAAGCGGATCGAGCAGGCGCATTCGCCCGTGCTCGTCCTCGGCGCGGGCGCCAACCGCAAGATGACCAGCCGGATGCTGCTCCAGTTGGTGGAGAAGACCGGCATTCCGTTCGTCACCACCCAACTCGGCAAGGGCGTGCTCGACGAGCGCCACCCCAAGTTCCTCGGCTGCGCGGCGCTTTCGGCGGGGGACTTCGTCCACACCGCGATCGAAGCATCCGACCTCATCATCAATGTCGGCCACGACGTGATCGAGAAGCCGCCTTTCTTCATGAAGCAGGGCGGCCCCGATGTGATCCACGTCAGCACCAAGACGGCGGAAGTGGACCCGGTCTATTTTCCCCAGATCGAGGTGATCGGCGACATCGCCAATGCGATCTGGCAGATCAAGAACGACGTCATGCCGAGCCCGAGCTGGAGGTTCGAGGCGATGCTCCGTGCCCGCGCGGCCGAGGTCGAGCATAGCGCGGGCATGAGCGACGACATGCGCTTTCCGCTCTATCCGCCCTGCCTCGTCAAGCAGGTGCGCGGCGCGATGCCGCCGGACGGCATCATCTGTCTCGACAACGGCGTCTACAAGCTCTGGTTCGCGAGGAACTACCCGGCCTGCCAGCCCAACACCGTGCTGCTGGACAATGCCCTTGCCACGATGGGTGCGGGGCTACCCTCAGCAATGGCATCGGCCATGATCTACCCCGGCCGCAAGGTGATGGCGATCTGCGGCGATGGCGGCTTCATGATGAACAGCCAGGAGATGGAAACCGCGGTCCGCCTGAAGCTCAACATCACCGTGCTCGTGTTGAACGACAACAGCTACGGCATGATCCGCTGGAAGCAGGCCAATATGGGTTTCCAGGATTGGGGCCTGACCTACGGCAATCCGGATTTCGTGAAATATGCGGAGAGCTATGGGGCGAGCGGTCACCGGGTTACGAGCGCCGAGATGCTTCCGGACCTGCTGCAGCAGTGCCTGTCGACGGAGGGCGTGCACTTGATCGATTGCCCGGTCGATTATTCGGAGAATAATCGCATTCTCAATCATGAGATCAAGGAGCTGAGCGCGAAGCTTTCGCACACGGGCTGACGCAAAGGCCCTCCATCGAGGGGGAGGACTTTGCGTCGGCGACTCTCCTCAGGATGGGAATCCAACATGACCAAGCTGAAAGACGTCTACCCGCTCTACCTCGCCAACGAGGCGCAGCAGCCGAACACGGACCTTGAGGTCACCGACAAATATACCGGCGAAGTCGCGTTCCGCTGCGCGCTGGCGGATGCGAAGACGATCGACGCGGGGATTGCCGCCGCCGTCGAAGCCGCCGAGCCGGTGGCGCGGATGGCAAGCTATGAGCGGCAGGATGTGCTCCAGCATTGCGTCGACTGCTTCAAAGAGCGGTACGACGAGTTGGCCTTTGCGCTCTGCGTCGAGGCGGGAAAGCCGATCAACGACGCGGAAGGGGAGGTGACGCGGCTGATCGACACCTTCCGGATCGCCGCCGAGGAAGCGGTCAGGATGACGGGCGAGGTGCAGCCGCTCGACATCTCCAAGCGCGCCCGCGGCTATCAGGGGATGTGGAAGCGGGTGCCGATCGGCCCCTGCAGTTTCATCTCGCCTTTCAATTTCCCATTGAACCTTGCCGCGCACAAGATCGCGCCCGCCATCGCGGTCGGCTGCCCGTTTGTGATGAAGCCGGCGAGCCGCACGCCCTTGGGTGCGCTGATCGTGGGCGAGGTGCTGGCCGAGACGAACCTGCCGAAGGGTGCCTTTTCGATCCTGCCCGCGCATCGCGACGGCGCGGACAAGTTCACGGAGGACGAGCGGCTGAAGCTGCTGAGCTTTACGGGCTCGCCGGGCGTCGGCTGGGGCCTCAAGGCCAAGGCCGGCAAGAAGAAGGTGGTGCTGGAACTCGGCGGCAATGCGGCGGTGATCGTCGATGCGGATGCCGACCTCGACGATGCAGTCGAGCGGATCATCTTCGGTGCATTCTACCAGTCCGGCCAGAGCTGCATCGGCGTGCAGCGCATCATCATCCACGCCGACATCTATGACGAGCTTCGTGACCGGCTCGTCGCGCGCGCGGGCAAGCTGGTCGCCGGCAACCCGCACGATCGCAACACCTTCATTGGCCCGATGATCGACGTGAAGGAGGCCGAGCGCCTGGACGGCTGGATCCAGGAAGCGCTCGGCAGCGGCGCGAAGCTGCTCTGCGGCGGCAAGCGCGACGGCGCGATGCTCCAGGCGACCCTGGTCGAGAATGTCGACAGCGCGGCCACCCTGGTGCGGGAGGAGGCGTTCGGGCCCGTCGCCATCCTGTCCAAGTTCACCCGCTTCAAGGATGCGCTCGACGAGGTGAACGACAGCAAGTTCGGCCTTCAGGCGGGTGTCTTCACGCGCGACCTGTTCAAGATGTTCGATGCCTGGGACCGGATCGAAGTGGGCGGGATCGTCATCAACGACGTGCCGTCATACCGCGTCGACAACATGCCCTATGGCGGCGTCAAGGACAGCGGGCTCGGGCGCGAGGGCGTGCGCTTCGCGATGGAGGACATGACGGAGATCCGCAATCTCGTCATTCGCCGCGGAGCCGGGGCCGCCCTTCGCTACCTGGGAGAATAAGCAGGAACCCGCCGGCCCGCGATCTCGTTAACCCGCCCATCCAAACATGCGTGGAGCAATCGATGTCGAGTATCCCCAATTCCGCCATGCCGCACGCCGGCACGACCAACGACAATGAGGGCCAGAACGGCGGCCAGTCTCAGAATTCGAATACGTCCGAGAAGCAAGGCCGCGGCGCTTCGATCAAGAAGAGCGCGAGCAGGTTGAAGGTCAAGGCCAAGGAGAATCCGAAGACGGCGATCGCAGCCGGCGCGGCGGTGGTTGCCGGAGCCGTGGCGGCCGCGGCGCTGGGCGTCCGCAAGAAATCGGCGAGCGCGGGCAAGAGCGGCAGCTCCGCCAAGTCGGGCAGCACCGCCAAGACTGGCACCAGATCGAAGTCGACGGGCAGCAGCTCAAAGACGGCAGGTTCGAAAAACGACGGGAGCAAAAGCAAGTCTTCGTCCTGATCGGACGCGGATGCGCCGGGGGCGGGCGCGCTCCTCCACAGGAGCAAGCACCTGGCCCCGGAGCACCGCCCAAATCAATCTCGCATGAGACGCGACGAGCGCGTGAAGCGCGGCGGCGGAGCCCAGCAGAACCGCGATGAAGAACAAGGCGAAGGCATTGTGAAACATCGGCGGTTTCCCTGTTTCGGGACTCAACGCCGCGCCGGAATCCGCCGTTCCGCCCTGTGCCGCCGCGCAAAGCCTTTGCTCGCCGACTGATGCACGGGCGCTACAATCCAAAAGCCGGGTGATGGCGCCTCCGGCTTCTCTTTCCACACTGGCTCTTGCTCGCCGACGAGCTCCATTCGGTTGCGGACCGTTCAGGCTATCTATGTTAGAAACGCCAGCATGATCGGTGCGCCCCAACCGGAGGCGCCTGCCGCAAAACAGTGGAGAGTTGAATTGAAAGCAGTTTTCCTTGCGGGTGCAGCCGCGCTCGCCTTCGGTGGTTGTGCGACCATGGATTCAGATAGCCAGATGGCGGCCGAAGCGGCTGCCCCCGGGACAGTGGCCGCAACGCCGGTCGCCGAAGCCGCTCCGGCGGTCCCCAACAACATCCTGCTGGCCGACTGGAGCGGCCCTTATTCGGGCGTTCCGCCGTTCGACAGGGTGACGCCGGAGATGTTCCCGCAGGCGATCCAATTCGGGATCGACGAGCAGCGCCGCGAAGTGCTGGCGATCGCCAACAATGAGGCGCCGGCGACGTTCGCGAACACAGTGGAAGCGCTGGAGAAGGTTGGGCAGCGGCTCGACCGGGTGCTGAGCGTGTTCGGCGTCATGACCAGCAACATGGCGACGCCGGCCTACCAGGCGCTCGACAAGGAATGGTCGCCCAAGCTGTCGGCCGCTTCGGACGAGATCACGCTCAACCCGCAGCTCTTCCAGCGCATCAAGGCCGTCTATGACGCGCGCCAGAGCGCCGGCCTCGACACCAAGCAGCAGCGGCTCGTGACGCGGCTCTACGAGAGCTTCGTGAGGCGCGGCGCCAACCTCAATGCCGAGCAGAAGCAGCAGCTGACGGCTTACAATTCGCAGCTCGCGGCCAAGTTCGCGGACTTCAGCGAGAAGGTGCTGGCCGACGAGAGCACCTACATCACCGCCACCGAAGCGGAGCTGAAGGGCGTTCCCCAGGACGTGAGGGATGCGGCGGCTTCGGCGGCCAAGGAGCGCAAGCTTGCCGCCGGCACCTATGCGATCGTCAACACGCGCTCGGCGGTCGATCCGATCCTGACCTTCGCCGACAATCGCGGGCTTCGTGAGAAAGCGTGGAAGGCGTTCGTCAATCGCGGCGACAATGGCGGTGCGAACGACACCAACCAGATCATCGCCGACGTCGTGAAGCTGCGCGCCGACCGCGCCAAGCTGCTCGGCTTCCAGAGCCATGCCGAGTTCCGGATGCAGGACACGATGGCGAAGACGCCGGCGGCCGCGATGAACCTGATGAACCGCGTGTGGCCGGCAGCGGCGGCGCGGGTGAAGGAGGAAGTGGCCGACATGCAGAAGCTGGCGCGGCGCACGACGCCGGGCCTGACGATCGAGCCGTGGGACTATCGCTATTACCAGGAGAAGGTGCGCAAGCAGCGCTACAACCTCACCCAGGAAGAGGTGAAGCCCTATTT
>NZ_CADCWD010000045.1 GCF_902806315.1 uncultured Sphingosinicella sp. | reverse complement strand
TGGCTGAGTCGACCGAGATCTTGGCGCCCATCGACCAGTTCGGGTGAGCGACCGCCTGCGCCGGGGTCACCGCGCGCATATCTTCCAATGAGGTGCGGCGGAACGGCCCGCCGCTGGCCGTGAGGGTCACGCGCCGGATAGTGGCCGGCCGAGCGGAGTCGAAGCACTGGAAGATGGCGTTGTGCTCGGAGTCCACCGGAAGCAGCCGGGCTCCGCTCTCCCTGGCCGCCCGCACCATCACATCGCCGGCAGAAACCAGCGCTTCCTTGTTCGCAAGCGCGATGGTTCGTCCGCCCTTCAAGGCGGCCATGACGGGCTTCAGCCCAGCACAGCCGACGATTGCCGCCATCGTCCAGTCGGCACCCGATGCCGCCGCCTCGATGATCGCTTCGCCCCCTGCGGCAGCCTCTGTGCCACTGCCGCTCAGTGCATCCTTGAGCTGGGCTAGAAGGCTTTCGTCGCCAATGACGGCCCGCTCCGCCCGAACCCGCAGAGCCGCCTCGGCCAGGCCCGGCACGTCGCGGTTGGCTGTCAGCGCCCGGACCCGGTAACGCTCCGGGTCACGCTCGATCAGGTCGAGCGTGGAGCGGCCGACGGAGCCAGTCGCGCCGAGGATGGTAACGCTTCGCATGCCTACGCTCATGCGGCCCATGTGCCCGCAGCCGCCACCGCCAGAGTGGCGACGATGACCGGCAGAAGCCCGTCGAGGCGGTCCAGCACTCCTCCGTGTCCTGGTAGAAGGGTGCCGCTGTCCTTCACCCCTGCCTGACGCTTCACCCAGCTTTCATAGAGGTCCCCCGCCTGTGCCAGCAGGCCCATCAACGCGCCGCTGTAAAGGAAGGCGGCACCGAGGCCGAAGAGATGGGCGGTGATCCAGCCCAGCAGCGCCGCTCCGGCCATTCCGCCGATCAGGCCCGCCCAAGTCTTCTTCGGGCTGATCTTCGGCGCTAGCTTGGGGCCGCCGATCGACCGTCCGGCGAAGTAGGCGAAAGTGTCGGTCGACCAGGTTACGATCATTGCCCAGAACACCGCCTCCCACGACAGCCAATTGAGGATCAGAAGCGCGAAGGAAGGCACCGCCACGTAGAGATAGCCCCCTCCTAGCCGCACGCTCCGGCTGACGAAGCCGAGGAGAAGCCCGAAACCCGCCGCCACGGCGAGACCCCACCATACGTCTTGCGCCGGCTCGCCGTCGAATTGGGCGGAAGGGAAGAGAACCTCGGGGAGGAGCCACAGATTCACCGCAAGCATCGCGAGGCCGACTACGGGCCAGGTTCGGCGAAGCTTGTGCATGTCGCACCACTCGATCAGCATCATCGCGGCGGCCAGACCGACTAGGATCCGGAAGGGCCAGCCCCCGAAATAAATCGCGGCGACGGCGACAGCGACCATGACCAAGCCGGCGGCTGCGCGTACCGGAAGATCGGACTTGGCCGCCGCGGCTTCAGCCTCGCTCACAGGCCACCATAGCGCCGCTCTCGCGCAGCATATTCGGCGAAAGCGGCGTTGAGGCCCGTTCCGTCGAAGTCGGGCCAGAGGGTGTCGAGGAAGACCAGCTCGGCGTAGGCCGCCTGCCAGAGCAGGAAGTTGGAAAGGCGGCACTCGCCCGAGGTGCGGATAAGGAGGTCGAGCGGCGGCAGGTCGCGGGTGTCGAGTGCGCTCTCGATCGCCGCGTCGTCGATCTGGTCAGCGGTCATCTCTCCCGCCGCCACGCGCCGGGCAAGCGTGCGAGCCGCCAGCACCATCTCGGTTCGCGCCCCGTAATTGAGCGCGACCGCCAGGGTCATTCGCGTATTGCCGGCTGTCTTCGCGACGGCCTCGTCCACCAGCCGCGCGACATCGGGCTGGAACGCCCTGTGATCGCCGATGATCTTGAGGCGGACGCCTTCCTTGTGGATCGCATTGAGCTCCGAGCCGATATAGAAGCGCAGCAGGCCCATGAGATCGTTGATCTCGCTCTGCGGGCGCCGCCAGTTCTCGGACGAAAAGGCGTAGAGCGTTAGGCACTCGACCCCCGCCTCGCCCGCCGCGCGAAGCACCTTGCGCGCGGATTCGGCGCCGGCCTTGTGCCCGGCGGCGCGGGGAAGGCCCCTCGCCTTCGCCCAGCGGCCATTGCCGTCCATGATGATCGCAACGTGGCGAGGCACGGACCCGCCCGCGCTCTCCGGCCGCGTCGTGCTGGCCGGGTGAGTGCTCACCTTTGCAGGATTTCCTTTTCCTTCGCCGCCGCGGCAGCATCGATCTCAGAAATCGTCTCGTCGGTCAGCTTCTGGACCTCGGTCTCGAGGCGCTTGCGCTCGTCCTCGCTGATCTCGTTCTTCTTCTCGTCGGTCTTCAACGAATCCATGCCGTCCCGGCGGACGTTGCGAACGGCGATCTTCGCCTTCTCGGCATATTGGCTGGCGAGCTTGGCAAGCTCCTTGCGGCGCTCCTCGGTGAGCTCCGGGATCGGCAGGCGCAGGGTCTGTCCCTCCGAAATCGGGTTCAGCCCCAGCCCCGCCGAGCGGATCGCCTTTTCAACGGGCCCCACATTGGATCGATCCCAGACCTGAACCGACAGCAAGCGCGGCTCAGGCACGGAGATCGTTGCGACCTGGTTGAGCGGCATGTGCGAGCCATAGACTTCCACCGTCACCGGCTCGAGCAGGCTGGTCGAGGCGCGCCCGGTGCGCAGGCCGCCAAGGTCGTGCTTCAGCGCCTCGACAGCGCCGTGCATGCGGCGCTGCAGGTCGGATTTGGTATAGGCTGGCATGGATTACTCCCCGTTTTCGACGATCGTGGCCGTGCCCTCGCCGCTCAGCACGCGGGCGAGGTTGCCGCGCTCGCGGATGTTGAACACCACGATCGGGATATTGTTGTCGCGGCAGAGCGCGACCGCGCTCGCGTCCATCACCTTCAGGTCGTCGGCAAGGACACGGTTAAAGCTGAGGCTCTCATAGCGCTTTGCCCCCGCGACCTTCTTGGGGTCGGCATCATAGACGCCGTCGACGCTGGTGCCCTTGAAGAGCGCGTCGCAATTCATCTCGGCGGCACGAAGCGCGGCGGCGGTGTCCGTCGTGAAGAATGGGTTGCCCGTTCCGGCGGCGAAGATCACCACCCGGCTCTTCTCCATGTGCCGCATCGCGCGGCGGCGGATATAGGGTTCGGAAATGCTCGCCATCGGAATGGCGGACTGGACGCGGGTGTCGACGCCGATCTGCTCCAGCGCATTCTGCATCGCGAGCGCGTTCATCACCGTCGCGAGCATGCCCATATAGTCGGCCTGGGCCCGATCGAAGCCCTTTGCGGCCGCGGCGAGTCCACGGAAGATGTTGCCGCCGCCCACCACGATGCAGAGCTCGTGCCCGGCCTCCTTGGCTGCGGCGATCTCGCCCGCGATGCGGGAGGTTGTCTCGGGATCGATGCCGAACGGCCCCTCCCCCATCAACGCCTCGCCGGAGAGCTTCAGAAGGATGCGGTTGAAGCGCGGGCGCGGCATGGGGTTTGGTCGTTCCGTTCGGGCTGGATGGGCAAAGGGTGGCGCACCTTAGTTAGGCGGCGCCACCCTGCCAATAGCTCCCTCCGCCTGCACGGAAGGAACATATTTCGTCAGGCGTTGGCCGGCTCAGGGCTGCCCGTCGGCTCCGGGTTTTTTTTTACGCCCGAAGCAGCGGCGACTTCCGCGGCGAAGTCGCTGGTCTGCTTCTCGATGCCCTCACCGAGCTGGAAGCGGACATAGGCATTCAAGGAGATCGGCGCGCCGATCTTCTTGCCCTCGGCCGCGACCACGTCCTCGATCTTGGTCTTGTTGTCCATGACGAAGAGCTGGCTCATCAGCGCATTTTCCTTGCGGAACTTCGCGATGGCGCCGTCGACCATGCGAGCGACGATGTCGGCGGGCTTACCGCTCTCGTTCGCCTTTTCGGTCGCAATCGCGCGCTCACGCTCGATCGTCGAGGGATCGAGCTCCTCGCCGGTCAGCGCCTGCGGGTTGGCCGCGGCGATGTGCATGGCGAGCTGGCGGCCGAGCGCCTCCAGAGCAGCCTTGTCGCCAGACGATTCGAGCGCGACCAGTACGCCGATCTTGCCGAGGCCCGGAGCGGCGGCATTGTGAACGTAGGAGACGACCACGCCCTCGCTCACCTGCAGCACGGCGGCGCGGCGGAGCGACTGGTTCTCGCCGATGGTGGCGATGTTGCTCGTCAGCTTCTCCTGGACGGTGCCGCCGCCGCCGGCCGGCCAGCCTGCGGCGAGCAGGCCTTCGACGTTGCCGCTGGCGACCAAAGCGAGCTGCGACACGGTGCGAACGAACTCCTGGAAGGTCTCGTTCTTGGCGACGAAGTCGGTCTCGGAATTGACCTCGACGACCGCGCCGCGATTGCCCTGAACGGAAACGCCGACCAGACCTTCAGCCGCGGTGCGGCCGGCTTTCTTGGCGGCGGCGGCGAGGCCCTTGGTACGCAGCCAGTCGATTGCGGCCTCCATGTCGCCCTGAGTCTCGCCCAGCGCCTTTTTGCAATCCATCATGCCCGCTCCGGTGCGCTCGCGCAGTTCCTTCACGGTCGCGGCAGTGATCTCCGCCATGTCTATATTCCTTCTGCTCCCCTCCCGCTGGCGGGAGGGGCTGGGGGTGGGGTCTTGGAGGGGGTGGGTGTACGACGGGCCCACCCCTCGATCCCCTCCCGCGCGCGGGAGGGGAGGCTTGTCTTAAGCGTCGGCGAGCGCGGCTTCGGCCGGCGGCGCTTCCATCGAGCCGATATCCTCGCCGCGAGCGGCGGCGCCGCCCGAACGGCCCGCGGTGGCCGCATCGGCGATCGCGTCGCAATAAAGGCGGATCGCGCGGCTGGCATCGTCATTGCCCGGAACCGGGAAGGCGATGCCCTGCGGGCTGGTGTTCGAATCGAGGACCGCGACGACGGGGATGCCGAGCACATTGGCTTCCTTGATCGCCAACTCTTCCTTGTTCGCGTCGATGATGAAGATCACGTCCGGAAGCCCGCCCATGTCGCGAATGCCGCCGAGCGACAGCTCGAACTTGTCGCGCTCGCGGGTGAGCTGCAGCACTTCCTTCTTGGTAAGGCCTGCCGTGTCGCCCGAAAGCTGCTCTTCAAGGCTCTTGAAGCGCTTGATGGAGCCCGAGATCGTCTTCCAGTTGGTGAGCATGCCGCCCAGCCAGCGATGGTTGACGAAATGCTGGCCCGAACGGCGCGCGGCTTCCGCGATCGGCTCCTGCGCCTGGCGCTTGGTGCCGACGAACAGCACCTTGCCTCCGCTCGCCACGCTCTGGCGCACGAAGTCGAGAGCGCGCGCGAACAGCGGCACGGTCTGCGAAAGATCGATGATATGGACCCCGTTCCGCTCGCCGAAAATATACGGCTTCATCTTGGGGTTCCAGCGGTGCGTCTGGTGGCCGAAATGCGCTCCGGCCTCGAGCAATGTCTGCATGCTGACGCCATTCGACGTCGTGGCGTTGGACGCCATGGTGTTTCTCCTTCCGGTTATACCTCTGCGGGGCCGAGAAGCTGAGGCCCAATGAAAGGCCGCCAGCCACCGGTTTATGATGGCTCCGCATGTGGAATGGGCGCGCATTTAGGCCGCGAGGCCGTGGAATGCAAGGCCTTGACATTAGAACAGAACATGAACATGGTTGCGGAACAGGTGCTTGGGAACTTGTTAACCATATCCGCGTTTGCTGTGGATAATTAAGGGGATAAACTGTGGGCCAAATCGCTGCAGCTTTGTTTTTCGTTCTGGCGCTGGTCGGCGCCGCTTCCATTCTGTTCCTGACCGTGCGTGATCATTGGGCTGAGATGCTCGCAGCTTTGGGCGGCGAGATGCCGGCGCGCAGAGCGGCTCGTCCATGGATGCGCAGTGCTAGAGCGCAGGTCCGTCCGCGGCCGGTGCAGGCGCGCGTGCAGCCGCAGCAGCGCGCTGCCGTTTAACCCTCGAATAGCTTGAGATGCTGACCGGAATCATCGTCGCGTAAAGCAAGGCGGCGATGCTCAAGGTCGGCCAGGGCGCGGTGAGCAGTGCCCCGCCGATGAGGGCGATCACCACCAGCGCGCCGAACCGGACATGGCTTCGCAGCTTGAGCGAACCCCAGGAGAAGGTCGCGAGGTTCGAGACCATCAGAAACGCCACGAGCGCCGCCCAGGGCGCAATCAGCAGCGGCTCGTGGAAGATCTCCCACCCCGTCCAGAGCCACAGGAAGATCGGCAGGAGCGTCAGCCCGGCCCCTGCCGGCGCCGGAATGCCGGTGAGGAAGCCCGCCGACTTATGCGGCTGATCCGTGACGTCGATATTGGCATTGAAGCGGGCAAGGCGCAGCGCTCCGCAGACCGCATGGGCCAGAGCGACGAGCCAGCCATAGCGCGCCCAAAGGTCCACGGCGCCGCCGCTCGGCGGAAGAACGGACAACATCCATTGGTAGAGGATGATCGCCGGGGCGACGCCGAACGCGGTGACATCCGACAGCGAGTCGAGTTCCGCCCCGAAGCGGCTCTGGCCCTTCAGCAGCCGTGCGATCCTCCCGTCCATCATGTCGAGAAAGGCCGCCAGCACGATCGCTCCGGCAGCCTTCTCCCACTCCCCGGCAATGGCATAGCGGATCGCGAAGAGGCCCGTGCAGAGCGCCAGCGCGGTGATTGCATTGGGAACCAGGGTGCGCAGCGGAATTCCGCGCGGCCGCCGTCGGGTCGCAGACGTCACTGGCTGACGCCCTCCAGCTGCTCTGCCTGACCGGCGCGGGCGACGATCGTCTCGCCGGCGATCGTGCGCTGGCCGAGGATCACCTGGGGCGAGGTGCCGGCCGGAAGATAGACATCGACGCGGCTGCCGAAGCGGATCAGCCCAACCCGCTGCCCCGTGCCGACATAGTCGCCGGGCTTGACCCAAGGCACGATGCGGCGGGCGACCAGGCCGGCAATCTGGGTGAACCCCACCCTGAGGCCGTTATGACCCTCGACCAGGATGTGCTGGCGCTCATTTTCCTCGCTCGCCTTGTCGAGGTCCGCGTTGAGGAACTTGCCGGAGATATAGACAACGCGCTTGATCTCACCGGGAATGGGCGTGCGATTGATGTGCACGTCGAACACGCTCATGAAGATCGAGACACGCAGCACCGGTTCGGGCGGCAGGCCGTCGTCCCCCATCAGCTCACGCGGCGGCGGGACGCGAGCGATCATGGTCACCAGCCCGTCGGCCGGAGCGACGATGAGCCCCTCCCCCTTCGGCGTCGTTCGAATGGGATCGCGAAAGAAGGCGGCCACCCACAGCGTCACACCGAGCAGCGGAAAGCCGATCTCGTCCGAGATGAAGAACAGAAAGACAAGCGCGATCGCAGCGGCGATGACGACAAACTTGCGGCCTTCAGGATGCACTGCGGGCCAGCGCCAGCGGACGTTTGTGGTGACGAGGTCCGGCTTTTCCAGCGATGTCATTGCGCGGTCTTTATGCGCGCACGGCCGGGGTGACAAGGAAAGGCTCGGTCGGGGACGCTCCGGTTGATCCCGCGCGCTCCCCCGCTTACTAGCCCGGCCAAACGAACTCAGGGCAAGGGAAGCTTCAGCCAGATGGCCAAGATCAATGTGAAGACGCCGGTCGTCGAACTCGACGGCGACGAGATGACCCGCATCATCTGGCAATGGATCCGGGAGCGGCTGATCCAGCCCTATCTCGACGTAGAGCTGCTCTACTTCGATCTTGGAATGGAGAATCGCGACGCCACCGACGACAAGGTGACGATCGAGGCCGCGCAGGCGATCAAGCAGCACGGCGTCGGCGTCAAATGCGCGACGATCACTCCGGACGAAGCACGTGTCCAGGAGTTCGGCCTCAAGAAGATGTGGAAGTCGCCCAACGGCACCATCCGCAACATCCTTGGCGGCGTCATCTTCCGCGAGCCGATCGTGATCGAGAATGTGCCCCGGCTGATCCCCGGCTGGACTGACCCCATCGCGGTCGGCCGTCACGCGTTCGGCGATCAATATAAGGCGACCGATTTCCGCGTGCCCGGCCCCGGCAAGCTCAGGATGATCTGGGAGGGCGAGGACGGCCAGCGCATCGAGGAGGAAGTGTTCGACTTCCCGACCTCCGGGGTCGCGATGGGCATGTACAATCTCGACGATTCGATCCGCGACTTCGCCCGCGCGAGCTTCAACTACGGCCTCAACCGCGGCTGGCCGGTCTACCTGTCGACCAAGAACACGATCCTCAAAGCCTATGATGGCCGCTTCAAGGACATCTTCCAGGAGATCTTCGAAGCCGAGTTCAAAGCGCAGTTCGACGAAGCCAAGATCGTCTACGAGCATCGTTTGATCGACGATCTCGTCGCATCCGCGCTGAAGTGGAGCGGCAAGTTCGTCTGGGCCTGCAAGAATTACGATGGCGACGTGCAGTCGGACATGGTGGCGCAGGGCTTCGGCTCGCTGGGTCTCATGACCTCAATCCTGATGACCCCCGACGGAAACACGGTGGAGGCGGAAGCGGCGCACGGCACCGTCACCCGGCACTTTCGCATGCACCAGCAGGGCAAGGCGACCTCGACCAATCCGCTCGCCTCGATCTTCGCCTGGACGGGCGGGCTCAAGCATCGCGGCAGGTTCGACGGCACGCCTGAAGTCACCCGCTTCGCCGAGACTTTGGAGCGGGTCTGCGTCGAGACGGTCGAGCGTGGCCAGATGACTAAGGACCTTGCGATCCTGATCGGCCCCGACCAGAGCTGGATGACCACTGAGCAATTCTTCGAGGCGATCCGAGCCAACCTTGAGAAGGCCATGGCAGAGCCGGCGTGAGGACGGACCGGCCCGAGAAGCGGCGGGCGACGCTTGAGGTCCGGCAGGCGGTCCAAAAGGATGTCCCCGGCATCGTGGCGCTCGTCGACCGGGCCTATGATCGAATCTCCGGCTACAGCCGCGGCATGGTTCGGGGGCAGATCAACAACTACCCCGAAGGCCAGTTCGTCGCGATCTACGAGGGCCGCATCGCCGGTTATTGCGCGTCCATGCGCATCGACGAGAGGCTCGCGCTGGCGCCGCACAGCTGGGAGGAGATTACCGGCGACGGCTTTGCCTCTCGCCACGATCCGACCGGCGACTGGCTCTACGGCTTCGAGATGTGCGTGGATCCGGAGCTTCGCGGCGTCCGGCTCGGCCAGCGTCTCTACGAGGCGCGCAAGGGGCTGGCCGAGCGGCTCGAGCTCAAAGGCATCGTGCTCGGCGGGCGCCTGCCCGGCTTCGCGCGCAATCGCCGCAAGGTCTCGACGCCCGCCAAATATCTCGAAAAGGTGCAGCGGGGCGAAATCCGCGACCCGGTGCTGAGCTTTCAGCTGAGGAACGGCTTCGAACCGATCGGAATCCTGCCCGGCTACCTTCCGGAGGACAAGGATTCCGCCGGCTTCGCGGCGCACCTCGTGTGGCGCAATCCTTACATCGATCCCGATTCGCCGCCCCAGTTCAGCGTCCGCCGGGACGTCGAAAGCGTCCGCGTCGCCACCTGCCAGTTCCAGGCGCGCGCGGTCACAAGCTTTGAGGAGTTCGTCCGCAACGTCGAATATTTCGTCGATGTGGCTTCGGACTACCGCGCCGACTTCATCGTGTTCCCCGAGTTGTTCACCCTGCAATTGCTCGCGTTCGAGAAGGCGAAGCTGACGCCGATGGAGGCGATCGACCGGCTCACCGGTCATACGCCCAAGCTCACCGCAGAGCTGTCCCGGATGGCATTGCGCTATGACATCAACATCATCGGCGGCTCGCATCCCACGCGCGCCGAGGACGGCGACATCCAGAACGTCGCTTATGTGTGCCTGCGCGACGGCTCGATCCACGCGCAGGAGAAGATCCACCCCACGCCGAACGAGCGCTATTGGTGGAAGATCAAAGGCGGCGAGCGGATTGACGCGATCCAGACGGATTGCGGAGCGATCGGGGTGCTGATCTGCTACGATAGCGAATTTCCAGAACTCGCCCGACGCCTGGCCGACGAAGGCGCCCGGATCATTTTCGTCCCCTTCTGCACAGACAGCCGCCAAGGCTATCTGCGCGTTCGCTATTGCAGCCAGGCAAGGGCCATCGAGAACCAGTGCTACGTCGTTCTCTCCGGCAATGTCGGCAACCTGCCGAACGTCGAGAATATGGACATCCAATATGCCCAAAGCTGCATCCTCACGCCCTGCGACTTCCCTTTCGCTCGGGACGGGATCGCGGCGGAGGCAAGCGAGAATGTCGAGACGCTGACCATTTCCGACCTCAACCTCGCCGACCTCACCTGGGCTCGGGCCGAGGGAACGGTGCAGAACCTCGCCGACCGCCGTTTCGACCTCTACCGCATCGCGTGGAACCCCAACCCGCCGGAGCAGCGGCCGCTCCCGCATCCTCCGGCTGCCGGCACCGAGACTCCGGGCGGCGGCTGAACGTCGGCTGACAACCGCCGAGGAAGCTGCATAAGGGGGCATGGCCGCAGAGTTCCAGACTTCGACCTTCAGCGATGCGCTGGTGATCCTCGGCGCCGCGGGGATCGTCATCCCGGCGTTCGCTCGGTTCCGGATCAGCCCCGTCATTGGCTTCATCCTGATTGGGGTGCTGGTCGGGCCCGCCGGGCTCGGTTCAATGGCGCGGGACCTGCCGTGGCTCAACTATGTCACGATCTCCAACCCGGAGGCGATCGAGCCGTTTGCCGAGTTCGGGATCATCCTGCTGCTCTTCTCGATTGGGCTGGAGCTGTCGTTTCGGCGGCTCTGGACCATGCGGCGGCTGGTGTTCGGGGTGGGCGCCGCGGAGCTGATCGGGTCGGCCGTGCTGATTGGCATTGGGCTGCACCTGTTCGGGCAGAGTTGGAGCGGCTCGATCGCGCTCGGCCTTGCGCT
Source organism: uncultured Sphingosinicella sp. (assembly GCF_902806315.1). Classification (GTDB taxonomy): domain Bacteria; phylum Pseudomonadota; class Alphaproteobacteria; order Sphingomonadales; family Sphingomonadaceae; genus Allosphingosinicella. Next base: position 10,346 of record NZ_CADCWD010000045.1, on the reverse strand, counting down.
TGCCCTCTCCTCCACCGCGCTCGTTCTCCCTCTGGTCGGCACGACAAGTCCGGTCGGCCGCTCCGCGCTGGCGATGCTGCTGTTCGAGGATCTGGCGATCGTCCCGATCATCTTCGCGCTCGGCGCATTGGCGCCGTTCGCGGCATCCGAGGGGGTGGAGGGATTGGCCCGCACCCTCTTTCTCGGCGCACTCGTCGTAGCAGCGATGCTGGTGCTCGGGCGGCTGCTCCTGCCCAGGCTGTTCGCGCAAGCAGCGCGGGCGAAGAACCCGGAGCTGTTCCTCGCCGCCAGCCTGCTGGTGGTGATCGTCGCCAGCCTCGCGACCACCGCCGTCGGCCTGTCGCCGATCATGGGCGCGCTGATTGCCGGCATCCTGATCGCGGAGACCGACTATCATAGCGAGGTGGAGGTGATCACGGCGCCATTCCGCGGACTGGCGCTCGGCATCTTCCTCATCACCGTCGGCATGAGCGTGGACTTGAGACTGATCGCCGCCAATTGGGGCTCGATCCTTGCGGCCGTTCTGGGTGTGGTGCTGGTGAAAGCAGTGGTGACCGGCGTCTTGCTCCGGCTCGGCGGCGCGACCAAGGCCGTCGCCGCGGAGGCGGGCGTGCTGATGGCCTCTCCCTCCGAGACCACCCTGATCGTGCTCTCGGCAGCCGCGGCGGCGAAGCTGATCCAGCCGGAAACTGCCGCTTTCTGGCAGATCGTGACGGCGATCGGCCTGACGCTGACCCCGCTGCTCGCCCAGCTCGGCCGCGTCGCGGCGCGCCGCGTCGACCTGCGGACGGAGGTCGACATCCCCGTGATCGGGCCCGGCGAGAAGGCACCGGCCGCGGTGATCATCGGCTTTGGGCGGGTTGGGCGGCTGGTGGCGGAAATGCTCAAGACGCACGGCCGCAGCTATCTCGCCGTCGACTCCAACATTGACACGGTCGCGGCGTGCCGGCGCGAGGGCATCCCGATCATCTTCGGCGACGTCGCCAGGCCGGAGCTGGTCGACCGGCTGAACCTCGGCCATGCGAGCGCGCTGGTCCTGACCATGGACGATCCGGTGCTGACGGTGCGCCTCACCAAGAAGGTGCGCGGCTGGTGCCCGGGCCTGACAATCGTCGCCCGCGCCCGTGACGCGAAGCACGCCGCCGAACTCTACCGCGCTGGTGCAACGGACGCGGTGCCGGAAACGCTCGAATCCTCACTACAGCTATCGGAAGCGGTGCTGGTGGATCTCGGCATGGCGATGGGGCCGGTGATCGCGTCGATCCACGAAAAGCGCGCCGAGCTCCGCCAGGAGATCATGGCGCTGGGGCAGCTCGAGGCGGAGCCGCCGCTAGGCCGGCGTCAGCGGGCGCGCGATGCCTTCAAGCGCAGCGAGTCCCCCGCGCAGAAGGCCTGAGCGCTGGAATGGCCGCCTCCGCCAAACGCCTTGTCAGGCCGGAACGGCTTCGGTCTTGAGAGCGTCCCGCACCGCCTCAAGCGCAGGTTGCGCCTTGGAGCCGTCGGGCCCGCCGCCTTGCGCCATATCCGGCCGGCCGCCGCCGCCCTGCCCGCCCAGTGCCGCCACGGCAGCCCGCACCAGTTCCACGGCGTTGCGGTGGCCGACGAGGTCGTCGGTGACGCCGACCGCCACCGTCGCGCGACCGTCGTTGACCGCGACCAAGGCCACCACGCCGGACGCCACGCGCTTCTTGGCGTCGTCCACCAGTCCGCGAAGGCCCTTGGGATCGAGGCCGTCGATCACCTGGCCGATGAAGCCATGGCCGCCGATCTGCTCCGGTCCCTTGGCTTCCGCCGAGGTGCCGCCGCCCATTGCGAGCGCACGTTTTGCTTCGGCAAGTTCGCGCTCGAGGCGGCGGCGCTCTTCCAGCAACGCGGCCACTCGCGCGGGGACTTCGTCAGGGCTGCTCTTGAGCGCCGCCGCGGCAGCGCGGAGCTTTTCGTCGCGGCCGTTGAGGTAGGCGCGAGCGGCATCGCCGGTCAGCGCCTCGACGCGGCGGACGCCCGAGGAGACGGCGCTTTCGCCGACAACCTTGAACAGGCCGATGTCACCGAGCGCCGACACGTGGGTGCCGCCGCACAGTTCGACCGAGTAGCGACCGCCGTCCGTGCCCATCGAGACGACGCGGACCTCGTCGCCATATTTCTCGCCGAACAGAGCCATCGCGCCTTCCGCGATCGCCTCGTCCGGAGTCATGATGCGAGTGGACACGGGCGTGTTGGCGCGGACCTGGGCGTTGACGTCGTCCTCCACTTGCGCAAGCTCGGCCGGCCCCATCGCGCTCGGGTGCGAGACGTCGAAGCGGAGGCGATCGGGGGCGACCAGCGAGCCCTTCTGAGCGACATGCCTGCCGAGCCGCTCGCGGAGCGCCGCGTGCAGCAAATGGGTGGCGGAATGGTTGGCGCGGATCGCCGCGCGGCGATCCCGGTCGATGCGCAGCTTAACCGAGTCACCGAGCGCGAGCGCGCCTTCGCCGACACGGACATGGTGCAGGTGAAGCCGGCCGAGCACTTTGCTGGTGTCGGTGACGATGGCGCTCGCATGATCGCCCGTCATCGAGCCGGTATCGCCGACCTGACCTCCGCTTTCCGCGTAGAAGGGCGTCTGGTTGAGGATGACGAGCGCCTCCGAACCGGCCTCGGCGCGCTCGACGCGTGCGCCGTCCCGCACGATCGCGACGACCTGCCCTTCGCCTTCCTCGGCGGTGTAGCCGGTGAACTCGGTCGAGCCATGCTCCTCGGCGATGTCGAACCAGACGTCCTCCGACGCCTTTGAGCCGGAGCCCTTCCACGCAGCGCGGGCCGCCGCCTTCTGCTCGGCCATGGCGGAGTCGAAGCCCGCCCGGTCGACGGCGAAGCCTTGGGCACGCAGCGCGTCCTCGGTGAGGTCGTATGGGAAGCCGTACGTGTCGTAGAGGCGGAAGGCGACGTCGCCCGCCAGGGTCTCTCCCGGCTTCATCGAAGCGGTCGCCTCGTCGAGCAGGCGCAAGCCTTTGTCGAGCGTCTGGCGAAAGCGGGTTTCCTCTTGGCGCAGCGTTTCCTCGATCAGCGGCTGCGCGCGGACGAGCTCCGGATAGGCGGCGCCCATCTCGGCGACGAGCGCGGGCACGAGGCGGTGCATCAGCGGCTCGGACGCGCCGAGAATATGCGCGTGGCGCATGGCGCGGCGCATGATCCGTCTGAGCACATAGCCCCTGCCCTCATTGGCGGGCAGCACGCCGTCCGCGACTAGGAAGCTGGTCGAACGCAGATGGTCGGCGATGACGCGGTGGCTGGGTTGCTGCGCTCCGGTCGCTTTCGTCCCGGTCAGCTCCTCGCTGGCTTCGATCAAGTTGCGGAACAAGTCGATCTGATAGTTGGACGGGACGCCTTGCAGCAGCGCGACTGCGCGCTCCATCCCCATCCCGGTGTCCACCGACGGCTTGGGCAGGTCGACTGTGGTCCCGTCGGCGAACCGCTCGAACTGCATGAAGACCAGATTCCAGAATTCGAGAAAGCGGTCGCCATCCTCGTCCGCCGATCCCGGCGGACCGCCTGCCAGGCTCTCGCCCTGATCGTAGAAGATCTCGCTATTGGGTCCGAACGGGCCGGTGTCGCCCATTGCCCACATATTGTCCGGGTGGCGAACGATCCGCTCGTCGGCAATACCGGCGATCTTGCGCCAGAGCGCCGCGGCCTCGTCGTCGGTCGGGTGGATCGTCACCCACAGCCGGTCTTTGGGGAAGCCAAGATCCTGCGTGATGAACCGCCACGCATATTCGATGGCGCCTTCCTTGAAATAATCGCCGAAGGAGAAATTCCCCAGCATCTCGAAGAAGGTGTGGTGGCGCGCGGTGTAGCCGACATTGTCGAGATCGTTATGCTTGCCGCCGGCGCGGACGCACTTCTGCGACGAGGCGGCCGTCGAGTATGGGCGCGTCTCGAGGCCGGTGAAAACGTTCTTGAACGGCACCATGCCCGCGTTGACGAACATCAAGGTTGGATCGTTGTGCGGCACCAGCGGCGCGGAAGCGACGACCTGGTGCCCGGCGGCTCCGAAATAGTCGAGGAACGAGCGGCGGATGTCGTTGGTGGAGGTCATCGCCGCGATGTAGGCGAGCCGCCGGAGGCGGGCAAGCGCGTGGACGGCCGCGTTCGGGCGTCACTCGGCGGCGGAAACGTCCTCGCTCGCGGCAGCGAGTTCGACCTCAGCCGGTGCTTCGGCAGCGGCTACCTGGTAGCTTGAATAGCGCTCGACCTGGGCGAAGTCGGCGCTCCGGCCTGCTTCGTCCGATTGCGGGTCGTAGACGGCGAGTTGGACCGCGGGCGCGTCGCTCGAGCGTTCACGATAGCGCTCGGGCTCCACGGCAGGATCCTGTACGGGACGATATTCTTCCGGGTAAGTGCGGCAGCCCACGCATCCGGTGCCCAGCCCTTGGGCCAGTTCAGCGGGCGTAAGTCGGCCGGCGTCGTAGACGGCCGTCTCGCTCGCCGCCTGCGGGCGGAAAGGCACGAGGTCGGCGTGAAAGGTGTCCGCGCGTTCGGAAAAATAGACCGGGTTGATCTCGGAAACCGCGGCACGGCCCAGAAAAACGCCCGTCGCCGAGCCGGCAACGGCAAGGACGCCCAGGGTAGCAGTCGTCAACAAGTGGGCCATAGCAGATACTCGCTTGGATCCACGCGGCCGCAGATCGGCCGCTTCACTCATGTTAAACTCGCTGGTCACCACCCCGTTCCGGCGGCCGCGCCAAGAAGATGGTAAACGGCACGGCCCGTCGCCTCACCCCTTGAACTTGCCCGCGGATGGGAGAAGGGTGGCGGGCAGGCGCGAGTGCGCTCCCGCGGTCGCGCAACAGCGAACGAAGAGGAGAGGATCATGCCGGAGACCAAGGTTGGCACGAGACTGGTCGCGCTTGTCGGCCCGGGCGGCGCTGGAAAAACAAGCCTGGCCGAAGCTTTGCTGTTCGCAACCGGATCGATCGACCGACAAGGCAGCGTCGATGCGGGTAACTGCGTAGGCGATTCGAGCGCGGAAGCGCGGGCGCGGCGTGGGTCGACCGAGCTCAACCTGATGCGCTTCGAATTCCTTGGCGACCGCTTCGCAATCATCGACTGCCCGGGCTCGGTTGGTTTCGCGGCGGACGGTGCGCTCGGGATCGCTGCGGCCGACGTCGCCGTGGTGGTGGTCGACCCCGATCCGGGCCGGGCGCTGCTCGCCGAGCCGGTGCTCCGGCAGCTCGAAGCGCTCGGCGTGCCCCACCTCATCTTCGTCAACAAGATCGACCAGGCGCGCGGCTCGATCCATGAGCTGCTGCAGGCGCTGCAGCCGATGAGCGCATCGCCGCTGATCGCCCGGCAGATCCCAATCACTGAAGGGGAGCGGATCACCGGCTTCGTCGATCTCGCGCTGGAGCGGGCGTACCATTACCGGGCCGGCAAGCCTTCCGAGCGCGCCGAAATCCCGCCCGAGCTCGCCGAGACTGAAACGGCCGCCCGCTACCATATGCTCGAGCAGCTTGCCGACCATGACGATGCGCTGCTGGAGCAGCTGCTGATGGATGAAACGCCCGATCTGCCCACGGTCCTCGCCGATCTGGCGCGCGAAACTCGCGAAAATCTCGGCGTGCCGGTGCTGTTCGGCTCCGCGTTGAACGGCTTCGGAGTGCGACGGCTGATGAAGGCGCTTCGGCACGAGGCGCCTGCCTCTTCGGCCGCGGCCGAGCGGCTCGGTGCAAAGGACGGTTGCGCGTTCGTGTTCAAGGTCTCGCATGGCGGGGCAGTCGGGCGGCTGGCGCTTGCGCGCGTCTTCGGCGGCACGCTGAAGGAAGGCGCCGAACTCAAGGCGCCCGATGGCGGCCACATCCGGGTCGGCACCCTGTTCGCGGTGCAGGGCGACAAGACGGCCAAGCTCCCCCAGGCCGGGGTCGGCGATGTGGTGGCGATCGCAAAAGCGGAGACGGTGCGCGCCGGCGACTGGCTCGGCGGCGGCGTTCGGCCGGAGGTTGAGCTCCCCGCGACCAACTATGCGCTGGCGATCACGACGCGAGATCGCAAGGACGACGTCCGCCTTTCGACCGCGCTGCACAAGCTGGTGGAGGAGGATCCGACGCTCAGCTGGGAGCAGGACGAGGCGCTGCACGAGACGCGCATCAAGGGGGTCAGCGACGAGCACCTGAACGTCACGATCGCGCGGCTGAAGCGGCGGTACGGAGTCGCCGTGGATTCGCGAGCGCCGACGGTCGGCTACCAGGAATCGATCAGAAAACCGGTGACTCGGCGAGGCCGCCACAAAAAGCAGTCGGGCGGCCATGGCCAGTTCGGCGATGTGGTGATCGAGCTGGAGCCGCTGAGGCGCGGGGAAGGCTTCCGTTTTGGCGAGCGGATCCACGGCGGATCTGTGCCGAGGCAATATATACCCGCCGTCGAACAGGGCGTCGGGGACGCGAGGCTGAAGGGACCGCTCGGCTTCCCTGTCGTCGATGTGGCGGTGACGCTGACCGACGGCAGCTATCACACGGTCGACAGCTCGGAGCTTGCGTTCAGGACGGCCGGACGGATCGCGATGAGCGAAGCGCTTGCGGCCGCCTCCCCTCACCTGCTCGAGCCTGTGCACAAGGTCACGGTTTTCGTGCCGGGTTACGCCACTTCGCGGGTCACTTCGGCCGTCGCAAGCCGGCGTGGGCAGATGTTGGGCATGGCGCCGCGCGAGGGCTGGTCGCGGTGGGATCGCATCGAGGCGCTCATCCCCGAGGCTGAGTTGCAGGGCCTCGACGCGGAATTGAGGTCGCTAAGCCAGGGCCTGGCGAGCTACCGAGCCGAATTCGATCACTTGTCCGAACTCAACGGCAAGCTCGCCGAGGACGTCGTGCACCGGGAGCTCGAACCCGCATAAGGCTGAGCTAAGGCTGGATCGTGACGCGCGTGCCCTCGCTCGTCACGATCATCAGATAAGCCATTTGCTCGCGGCTGAGCGCGGCGCAGCCGTCCGTCCAATGTTCGCGCATAATATGCGCCGGGATGTCGGGATGCGGACCGTGGATCATGATGGCATCGCCGGGATCGACGCCCAGCGCTTCCGAGGCTGCCAAATCTGCTTCGTTCGGATAGTCGAGATACAGCGCCGGAAGGAAGGTCACGTCGGGATAGTCGATCCTGCTCGTGCGGTGCTCGAGCACTTGATACTCGCCTTCCGGCGTTTTCCTGTCGCCGCGCTGGCGCTTGGGTCCCTGGTTCCAGGTCGGGCCGAAGCGAAGCTCCTTCAACGTGTGCACTCGCCCGTCGGCGAAGAAGACGGCCAGCGTGCGGTCCGACTTGTCGATGAGCAGCCGTTCCGCCTGCTCCACTGTCGGAGCCGAGGTAAGGCTCAGCTCCGAAGCGGAAGACGTGAGCAAGAGGGCCGCCACGAGCATCGTAACCGGATCCGCCACCCCCGCGCCCTCCTCTGTCTCCCCCCTTCTTAGCTGCTCCTGCCGAGATGCATAGCGCCGGTGAGAAGCGACGCTTGACCGGAGCGCCGCAATCGCCTTCCTAGGCGCCAAACAAGAAACGCCGAGGAGCGCCCGTGGCCAAACGCCTGACCTACTACATTCTCGCCGGGCTGGTGCTCGGCATCGTCGTCGGCTGGATCCTCAACGTCTCGATCAGCGACGGCACGCCGGCGGGCGAGGCGCGGCTGAAGACGATCGCGGGCTACATCTCGATCCTGACGACGATCTTCCTCCATCTCATCAAGATGATCATCGCGCCTTTGGTCTTCTCGACCCTCGTGGTCGGCATCGCGCACATGGGGGACTCCGCGGCGCTCGGCCGCGTCGGGGCGAAGGCAGTCGGCTGGTTCCTATGCGCAAGCGTCGTCTCGCTGAGCCTGGGCCTGCTGCTCGTCACCATCTTCCAGCCGGGCGTCGGACTCGGCCTTCCGCTGCCGCCCGCCGACGCGACCGTCGGCGTCGATCGCTCGGCGTTCGACTTCGCCAAGTTCATCGCGCACATTTTTCCGGAGTCGATGATCGGCGCGATGGCCGAGAACGATATTCTCCAGATCGTGGTCTTCTCGCTCTTCGTGGGCGTCGCGATCCTGGCCGTCGGGGAGCCCGCGCGGCCGCTCGTCCGGGCCACGGAGGCGCTGGTCAAGGTGATGCTCCAGATCACCGACTATGTGATGCGTTTCGCGCCGGTCGCCGTGTTCGCGGCGGTGGCGGCGACGATCGCCACGCGCGGGCTCGGTATCGTGGTCACCTTCGGCTACTTCATGGGCAGCTTCTATATCGGCCTGGCCGTCCTGTGGGCGCTGCTGATCGGGATATGCTTCCTGATCGTCGGTCAAAGGACGCGAATTCTCATTCGCTATATTCGCGACCCGATCGTGCTCGCTTTTTCGACCGCGTCCTCGGAAGCCGCCTATCCGCGCACGCTGGAGGCGCTCGACCGGTTCGGCGTACCGCCCCGCATCGCCAGCTTCGTGCTGCCATTGGGCTATTCGTTCAATCTCGACGGCTCGATGATGTACATGACCTTTGCGACCATCTTCGTCGCGCAGGCTTACGGGATCGACCTCAGCCTCGGCACCCAGATCCTGATGCTGCTGACCCTGATGATCACGTCCAAGGGGGTGGCCGGCGTGCCGCGGGCGAGCCTCGTGGTAATCACGGCGACACTGGCGCAGTTCAACATCCCGGAGGCGGGCCTGCTGCTGATCCTGGCGGTGGATCACTTCCTCGACATGGGCCGTTCGGCCACCAACGTCGTCGGCAACGCGGTGGCAAGCGTGGTGGTGGCGAAATGGGAGGGGCAGCTCGACCCGCCCGAGCCGGCCGATATCGAGCCCCCTCATGCGCCGTCCCACCGACCCGCGCCTGTGCCCGGCGACGAGCCCTTCTAGCGGCGATCAGGCATAGGAATAGGCGCCGCCCCTCGCCAACGCGGCGGCGTAAGCGGGTCGGGCGTGGATGCGCTCCAGCCAGTCGACGAGGTTCGGCCTGCTCTCGTTGAGGCCGCCGCGGCTGCGTGAGGCCTCGAGCGGAAAGCTCATCATGATGTCGGCCGCGGTAAAGTCGTCCCCGGCGAACCAGTCGCGGGACGCGATCTCCGTTTCGAGCCAGTCGAGATGGACGTCCAGCATCTTCTGAATCGGGGCGCGAGCGGGCCTCCCCAATACCCCCAGGCGGCCGATCACCAGCAGAGCCAGGAGCGGCGGCATCATCGAGCCTTCCGCGTAGTGGATGAAGTGGCGATAACGCAGCACGGCCTCCCGCTTGGCGGGTGGCCCGAGCCTGCCATCTGCCTTCTCCACAAGATATTCGACGATCGCACCCGTCTCGGCGACCACCCTCCCGTCATCCTCGATCACCGGCGCCTTGCCGAGCGGATGCACGCGCTTCAGTTCGGCCGGGGCCAGCATGGTCTTGGGATCGCGCTCGTAGCGGCGGACCTCATAAGCAAGACCCAGCTCCTCAAGCAGCCAGAGCACGCGATGAGAGCGGGAGTTGGCGAGGTGGTGGACGATGATCATGGCTTGGGGCACCTGAGGAAAAGAGAGGCAAGTTCCTTGACGAGCTTCGACGCCAGCACGGCAGTGACGCCGTTGAAGTCGCGCGACGGATTGAGTTCAACGATGTCGGCGCCGACGACCGGCGCGCGCACCCGGTCCAGCGTGGCAAGCACGTCGCGAACCGAGAGCCCGCCCCGCTCGTGGTGCGACACGCCGGGCGCGAAAGCGGGATCGAAGGCGTCGAGATCGATGCTGATGTAGAGCGGCCCGGCGAGCTCCGGCACTCGCTCCGGCGCGAAGTCCCGCATCGCGATGATCTCGACGCCGAAGCGCTCGGCCTGGTCGCGGCAATGGCGGTTGAGGGTTCGGATGCCGACCTGGACGAGGCGGCGGGCGAGGCCCTGTTCCATGATGCGGGCGAAGGGCGAGGCGTGCGAGCGGCGATCGCCGCCGAGTTCGTCGTAAATGTCGGGATGAGCGTCGAAGTGGAGGATGTCGATCGGGCCGTGCACGGCCGCGACACCTTCGACGGCGGGAAAGCTGATCGAATGGTCGCCCCCGAGAACGAGCGGAACGGCGCCTTCGCGGATGCTGCGGGTGACCGCCTCGCGGATTAGCGCGTCATCGCCGGGCGCTTCTGTCAGCAGCAGGTTGCCCCCGTCCTCCACCAGGATGTCAACGCCGAGTTCGGCGCCGCATTCCGCGGTGAGGTTGCCGTGATCCGAGTAGAGCGCCGAGCGTATCAGTGGCGGCGCGGCGGCGGCGCCTCGCAGGAAGGATGAGTGGCTGTCGGTGGGGGCGCCGATCAACCGGAACCTCGGCGGCCCGCCGGACGTCATGACCCAACCCAATTCATCGCCGGGTCTTTATCGCCGCCTAGATG
>NZ_CADCWD010000044.1 GCF_902806315.1 uncultured Sphingosinicella sp. | reverse complement strand
ACCCGGCTTATCCAAACACCGTCTGCGGCGTCGTCTATCAAGGCTCGCAGCGCTCCACCGGCTGCCAGTTCACCTTCACGTGCGACGGCTCGCTGGCACGCGGCCCGATGGCGCCTTACTGGCAGCGTGCCCGCGCGATCGCTCAGGAAGCGCTCGCCGGCAAGGTCTTCGCACCGGTGGGTTGGGCGACGCACTACCACACCAACTGGGTAGTTCCGTATTGGAGCTCCAGCCTGGTCAAGGTCGCCAATGTTGGCACTCACATCTTCTATCGCTGGACCGGCGGCTGGGGCCGCGGCCCTGCCTTCACGGACCGGCATGCGGGCTCCGAGCCGGACGTGACGGCGCTTGGCCGCAAGTCCGAAGCGCCGGTTGCGCTCGCCGAGACCGAGCTGAAGCCGGAAGAGATGACGCCCGAGCAGCTTGCCGCAGCCGAGAAGGCGCCCGACGGCACCCTCCTGCCGGCGGGCAACCCCGACAGCTTCGGGCGAGCCGTGGTGCGCCGTTACGAAGCGATGCCGGGGTCCGCGGTGAAGTCGTTGCTCGCCGCCCAGGCGCAGAATGCCGACAAGGCCTACTCCTCCACTCACCTTTGGTCGATGAGCGGCGAGGGCAAGGACGGGAAGGTCTCCGCTCCGCTCGGCAAGCCGGTGAGCGAGGCCGCGAAGGCGCTCGGGGTCGGCAGCGGCCGCCCGATCGGCGTTCCGGTCGGCACCGCTGCGCCCGCCGCGAAGAGCGCTGAAGCCAAGCCGGCCCAGCCGCAAGTGCTCGACGGCGTTCGCAAGGCGGAGCCCGCCAAGGCCGAGGCTTCCCGCTAGGCCGCTGCCGTCCTATAGGGCGCCCTTCCGCAGCGAAGGGCTCCCATGGCGGCTTCACCGATCATCTTCGTCCTCAACGGCCCGAACCTCAACTTGCTCGGCACGCGCGAGCCGGACGTGTACGGATCGGAGACGCTGGACGACATTGCCGGCGCGCTGGAGGATCGGGCGCAGGAGCTTGGGCTTCGCGTCGACCTCCGGCAGTCCAACCATGAAGGCCATCTGGTCGATTGGCTGCACGAGGCGCAGGCGGTCGGCGCCAAGGCGGTGATCCTCAATGCCGGTGCGTTCACCCACACGTCGATCGCGCTCCACGATGCGGTAAAGGCGATCGTGACCCCGGTGATCGAGGTTCATATCTCCAACCCCCAGGCGCGCGAGCCCTTCCGGAGGCGAAGCTATGTGGCGCCGGTGGCGCGCGGGACCATCACCGGGTTCGGGCCGCTCGGATACCAGCTTGCGCTGGACGCAGCGGCGCGTCTCTGACAGAGCGCGCCGAATTAGGGAATGGGAACGAAATGACCGACAACAGGAGCGAGGCTGAAGGCGCGCTGCAGGTCGATACCGACCTGGTGCGCGAGCTCGCCAAGATGCTCAACGAGAGCGACCTCTCCGAAATCGAAGTGCAGGACGGCGTGCGCCGTATCGTCGTGAAGCGGAAGGTGGTTGGCCCGACCCCGGCGGCGCCCGTCGCCTACCATCCCGCGCCGGCTCCAGCGGCACCGGCTCCGGCCGCGGCTCCCGAAGCCGCGCCGGCGGACCATCCGGGAGCGGTCAAGTCGCCGATGGTCGGCACCGTCTATCTTTCGGGCGAGCCGGGCGCGAAGCCCTTCGTGCAGCCGGGCCAGCAGGTGGCTGCGGGAGAGACCTTGCTCATCGTCGAGGCGATGAAGGTGATGAATCCGATCGTCGCTCCGCGCGCGGGCATTGTCCGGCAGGTGTTCGTCCAGGACGCCCAGCCGGTGGAATATGACCAGCCGCTCGTCATCGTCGAGTAAGGCGCCATGGCCATCAAGAAAGTCCTGATCGCCAATCGCGGCGAAATCGCGCTCCGCATCCACCGCGCCTGCCACGAAATGGGCATCAAGACGGTGGCGGTGCATTCAACCGCGGATGCCGATGCGATGCATGTGCGGCTGGCGGACGAGGCGGTGTGCATCGGGCCGCCGCCGGCTGCCGAATCTTACCTCAACGTGCCCAACATCATCTCGGCGGCCGAGATCGCGCATGCCGACGCGATCCACCCCGGCTACGGCTTCCTGTCCGAGAATGCGCGCTTCGCGGAGATCGTCGAGCTGCACAACCTCGTCTGGATCGGTCCCAAGCCCGAGCATATCCGCACGATGGGCGACAAGGTCGAGGCCAAGCGCACCGCGGCCAAGCTCGGGCTGCCGCTGGTGCCCGGCTCCGACGGCCCGGTCGAGGGCCTGGAGGAGGCGAGGGCGGTCGCGGCGGAAACCGGCTATCCGGTGCTGATCAAGGCGGCGTCGGGCGGCGGCGGGCGCGGCATGAAGGTGGTGCGATCCGAGGACGAGCTCGAGACGCAGATCATGCAGGCACGCACCGAGGCGAAGAACGCCTTCGGCGACGACACCGTCTACATGGAGAAGTATCTCGGCAATCCGAGGCACATCGAATTCCAGGTGTTCGGCGACGGCGAGGGCAAGGCTGTCCATTTCGGCGAGCGCGACTGCTCGCTCCAGCGCCGCCACCAGAAGGTGCTGGAGGAGGCGCCGTCGCCGGTGATCACTCCGCAGGAGCGCGACCGCATGGGCGCGGTCGTCGTCAAGGCGATGGCCGACATGGGCTATCGCGGCGCCGGCACGATCGAGTTCCTGTACGAAAACGGCGAATTCTACTTCATCGAGATGAACACGCGGCTGCAGGTCGAGCATCCGGTGACCGAGATGATCACGGGCGTCGATCTCGTCCGGGAGCAGATCCGGGTCGCCTCGGGCGAGGGCCTGTCTTGCGAGCAGCACGAGATCGAGTTTCGCGGCCATGCCATCGAGTGCCGGATCAACGCCGAGGATCCGCGCACCTTCGCCCCCTCGCCGGGGACGGTGAAGAATTATCTGGCGCCGGGCGGCATGCACGTGCGGGTCGATAGCGGCCTCTACGGCGGCTACCGGGTGCCGCCTTATTATGACAGCATGATCGCCAAGCTGATCGTCTACGGCAGCGACCGCGAGCGCTGCATCATGCGGCTGAAGCGCGCGCTCGAGGAATATGTGATCGACGGCATGAAGACCACGATCCCGCTCCACCAGAAGCTGATTGCCGACCCGGAATTCCAGGCAGGCGAATATACGATCAAATGGCTGGAGGAGTGGCTGGCGCGGGAGGACGCGGGGCCGTCCTCTTGAGCCAGCCACCTGGCGCGGGAAGAGCCTGCCGCGCGAGTCCGGAGCCTAAGCCCTGAACGCGCTCCAGGGCCCGGTGATCGCGAGCGTCTTGGTCGGGCTGTAGACGTTGACGAACATCGTTCGTCCGTCCGGTGAGAAACAGGCGCCGGCAAGCTCGGTCTGCTCGCGCAGACGCGCGAAGTCGTAGAGGGCGCCCGCGGGCGTGATGCCGCGCAGGTGGTTCTCCACGGGCTTGGTATATTGGTCCTCGCATATGATCAGGTGCCCGTTGGGAGCGACGGTGAGGTTGTCGCCGTAATTCAGCGCTGCGGCATCGTTGGATTCGACGAAGAGCTGCAGCTTGCCGGGCTCCGAACGCTCCGTCGGCTGGCCTTCGAAGCGGGAAGGGCGGTAGCGCATCACCTGGCCGAGCTTGGCCACGCCGCCGCTGGTGCAGCAGAAATAAAGCTCGCCGTCGCCGAAGTGGATGCCCTCGCCGCGCGCGAACAGCACGCCGCCGGCGGCGTGGCCGCGCTCGCGCAGGTCGTCTTCGGGAGCTTCCACATTGTCGAGATCGATCCAGCGGGCGTCGCGCCATTGCTGGACGGGGAGATCGGCGCCGGACCAGTTGCGGCTGTCGGATCCGGCGGCGGGATCGCGGTAGGCGAGCGCCTGCAACCGGCCGCCGCGGGCGAGCTGGCCCCGGCTTTCGGGCAGGAAGCGGTAGAACAGGCTGTCTTCGCGGTCCTCCGTCAAATAGACGATGCCGGTGCGCGGATCGACAGCCGCCGCCTCGTGCTTGAAGCGGCCGAGCGCCTTCAGCGGAACCGGCGGCGTGAGGCCGGGCCGGGCCGCCGGCACTTCGAAGACCCAGCCATGATCCCGCGCGACGCCCGATCCGGCGCGAGTCACATCCTCTTCGCAGGTCAGCCAGCTGCCCCAGGGCGTCGTGCCGCCGGCACAGTTGTTGATGGTGCCGACGAGGCTCAGATATTGCGTTTCCAGCCGGCCGGCGCGGTAGTCGTAGACCAGGGTGGTCGTTCCACCGAGGAGTGGCTGGCCGTCGGCTGCGACGCGGTCGTAGGTGGCGACGTCCCGCGGTGCTGCGCCGCGGAACGGGCCCTTGTCGCGGTGGCGGGTGTGGAGTTCGTGATTGCGGACCAGCGCCACGCGGCGGTCGTCGAGCCGGATTGCGCCCATGCCGTCGGCGCGATCGGGGACGATGTTCCCGTCGTCCATCGCATCGCCGAGGCTGGAAACGATCCGGTAGCTGAAGCCCTGCGGCAGATCGAGCAGGCGCGCCGGATCGGGCACGAGCGGACCGTAGCCCGTGATGGTTCGAACTGCTTCAGCCGGGGCGGTCGCGCAGCCGCTGAGCGCCAGGCCCGCGAAGGCCGAGCTGGTGAGGCCGACATTGAAACCGCGTCTCGTAAGCATTGATGATCCCACCAAAATTTCCGTCACAAGAACTTAGGCCGGGATTGCGTCAAGACAATTGCATCCGCGCCGCTTTCGCGGCTTCGCTCCCCGTCATAAGGAGCGTCGGCACCATGGAGGCAGCATGAAGGCGACCATCTATCACAACCCGCGCTGCGGCACGTCTCGCAAGACGCTCGAGATCCTCGAGCAGGAGGGAGTGGAGGTCACGATCGTGGACTATCTCAAGCACCCGCCGGCCAAGGAGGAGCTGAAGCGCCTCTATGAGCGTGCCTCGATGACGGCGGAACAAGGGCTGAGGGCCAAGGAGTCGCTTGCAGAGGATCTCGACCTGTTGAGCGGCCGCGTGAGCGACGAGGCAATCCTGGATGCGATGGTCGCCAATCCGATCCTGATCGAGCGGCCGCTGGTCGAGACGGAGAAGGGGGTGCGGCTGTGCCGGCCGCAGGACAAGGTCCGCGAAATCCTGTGAGCAAGGCGCCGGCCGCGCGTTCGGTCGCGGTTTACAGCCTGAAGGGCGGTGTCGGGAAGACGACGATCGCGGTGAACCTCGCCTGGGCGGCAGCCGCTTTGTCGCGGCGGAGCACCTTGCTTTGGGACCTCGATGCGCAAGCCGCGGCAACCTGGCTGCTGGGTGGGGAGCGGGGAGCGCAGGAAGCGCAGGCGGTGTTCGCCAAGGACGTGCCGCCCTCCAGACTGGTGCGGGAAACCGCGACCGAGCGATTGCACCTGCTGCCCGCAGACGCGAGCCTGCGCAGCCTCGATCGCTTCTTCTTCGGTCTCGCCAAGAAAAGGCGGCTGGAAAAGCTGCTCGGGCGCATAGGCGAGACCTACCAGCGGGTCATCCTCGACTGCCCACCTGGACTCGCGGAAACCAGCGAGCAGGTGCTGCGCGCGGCCGACCTTGTCATCGTACCGGTCATCCCGTCGCCGCTTTCGCAACGGGCGCTGGCGGAGGTGGTCGATTTCCTGGACGCCAACGACATCCGCCGCGGCGCGATCCTGCCCGTCTACAACATGGTCGACCGGCGGCGGACCATGCACCGCGAGGCGCTGGAGGCGAATCCGCGCTGGCCCGTAATCCCGATGGCGAGCGCGGTGGAGGCGATGGCGGGTCGTCACGAGGCGGTCGGTCAGTTCGCCCCGCGTTCACCCGCGGCGCTCGCGCTGGCCGAACTCTGGACCGCGATCGAACGCCGTCTCGCGCGCAAGCCCAAAGCCGTTTGACCGCGCCCGCCGCTGCTTCCAAGTCCAAGGCAATGGAGCTTCTGGATCCGGACCTGTTGCTTCGCGCTTATTCGATCGGCGTCTTCCCGATGTCCGACAGCCGCGACGCGAAGGATGTCTTCTGGGTCGAGCCCAAGCGCCGGGCGATCCTGCCGCTGGACGGCTTCCGCATGTCGCGCTCGCTAAGGAAGACGATCCGCACCGACGCGTTCGCCGTCACCTGCGACGCTGCATTCGGGGAGGTGCTCCGCTGCTGCGCCAAGCGCGACGAGACGTGGATCAACGCGCAGATCGAAGCCAGCTTCAACCACCTCCACCGGCTCGGCCACGCCCACTCGATCGAATGCTGGCAGGAAGGCGAATTGGTGGGCGGGCTTTATGGCGTGAAGCTTGGCGGCGCATTCTTTGGCGAGAGCATGTTCTCGTCCAGCACCGATGCTTCAAAGGTGGCGCTTGCCTGGCTCGTCGCGCGGCTGACGGTGGGCGGCTTCTCGCTGCTCGACTGCCAGTTCATGACCGATCACCTGCGAAGCCTCGGCGCGGTCGAGATCCTGCAGAAGGATTATGTGGTGATGCTGTCCGGGGCGCTCGGCGCGTCATCGGTAGCCGGAGCGGACGGGCCCGAATTCGGCGCCTTGGACCGGCTGTTGGGCTCGGACCCGGGCGCTGCCGCGGCTCCGGGATGCGTCATCGCGCAGCTCTTGGGCCAGACGTCGTAGATCGGATGCTCCACGACGTTGAGCGACGGCGTCTCCTTGTAGAGCCAGCCTGAGAAGACGCGCTGGAACTGCCCCTGCACGTTGCGGACGTCGAGCTGGACGAAGGCGCCGGTGAGCTTCTGAACCTCCCACGGGGCCGCCGTCTCGCAGGCGCGCAGCCGGACGACCACGTCTCCGACGCGTAGCGCCTGGCCCGGCTTCATCTCGAGGTTCTGCGAGATGCCGTTGCGCTTGTTGAGCAGGCCGATCACGGCGACGCGCTGCGCCATCGGGGTCGTGCCTGGGGCCACGCTGGTGACCGTCTGCGGGATGTCGACCGTTTCCGGCTCAGGCTCGGCCTGTGCCTTGCGTTTCTGCTGCGGCTCGGGAATGTCCCCGCGATTGCAGGCGGGCAGCGCGAGCAAGGCCGCGGCGGTGGCCGCAAAAGCGACGGTGCTGAAGAGGGCTTTCATCGCCTATTCGGGAGTCCAGGCTTCATAGTCGCCGCTCGCCGCCGCCCGCTGGCCGCCGCGCTCGAGCGCGCCCGATGGACGATAGGCTTCGGCGGTGCCGGTGCGATTGGGGTTGGGCGGCTTGTGGAACTTGCGGACCGGCGGCAGCGCCTCGTCCGGAAGTCCCTCGATCTGGTGGTGAATCCAGCCATACCAATCGGGCGGGATGCGGCTCGCGTCGTTCGGGCCGTTGTAGATCACCCAGCGGCGATCGCCTTTCTTCGCCTGATAATAGACATTGCCATAGGAATCGGTGCCGACCTTGTTGCCGTGGCGCCGGGTGTGCAGCGCGGTGCCGATCGTGGCGCCGTTCCACCAGGTGAAGATCTGACCGAAAAATCCCATGGCCGCCGCCTAGCGCCCTTGGCCGAGGCTGCGCAAGCCTGCTTGGCTCAGCGCCGGTCGGCCCAGGTGACGCGGTCGCCTTCGCGGATGCCGAGCTGGGCCGAGCGTCCGCCGGGGATTTCAAGCACGGCCGCCACCGGCTCCTCGACGCCGACACCCGCGAGCGACAGCGGGACCGTATTGGCCGCGATCCGAGCGATCGATCCGTCCGACCGGACGAAGATCATGTCGAGCGGGATGAGCGTGTTCTTCATCCAGAAGCTTGCCGGGCGCGCGGGCGAGAAGGGGAAGAGCATGCCGGCGTCAGGCGCGAGCGCCTTGCGGTTCATGAGGCCCTGGGCCTGCTCCTCGCTGGTCCGGGCGACCTCGACCGTGAAGCGGTGGGTGCGCGAGCCGCTGCGGATTTCAAGCGGGATCAAGTCGAGCCCCGCCGGCGACGTCCGCGCCGCCACGGGAGGGGCGCCGGCGGACTGGGTTTCGGCGCTGCAGCCGATCAGGGCCGCGGCTGCCGCGGTGAGCAAAAGGATCCTGTGCATCAACGGGGCTGTACTTCCACTGCGAGCGGGCCTTTGCGCCCCTGAGCGATGCGGGCGCTAAGCGGTTCTTCGGGCGCGAGATCGGCAAGACCGCCGCGACGCACGGTTTCCATGTGAACGAAAATGTCCTCGCCATCGTCGGTATCGCGCACGAGGAAGCCGTAGCCCTTGAGGCGGTTGAACCATTTGACGCGGACGGGCTCGAACTCGCCTGCGTCGTCGAGCAGAGAATTGGGATCGACGCGCTCGCCGGTCGGGCTCTTCGCCCGGGTGGTGTCGGGAATGATCGCGCCGCTGAGGTCGATCGACAGAATCTTGCGGGCTTGGAGGCCGCGTTCCTGATCCGCGACCAGGCATTCGACGACGGCGCCTTCGGGCAGGCTGCGGCGGTCATGCTCCTTCAGAACGCTGAAATGGACGAGCACGTCGCCCTTGGCCTGATCGCTGACGAGGAAGCCGAAGCCGCGGGTGGCGTCGAACCATTTCATCGTGCCGGTCAGCTTGACGAGCGCCTCGTCCTCCGGACGCGGGGTCTCGGCATCACCGGGACGTGAAGGATCGTCTGCAAGCATTTCCCGGCGCGAAGTCATTACAGGCCGATCCAATACATATAAGCCGCGCTAGGCCTATCACGCCTTTCGCGCCGTTGGGAACTGTTCGGCCACGATTTTTACGGATTGTCCAGTTCCGGTATCTCTCCAGGCGAAGCGTTAACGACCCGGCGAACCAGGTCCATGCGGTGGCCGGCCCTCAGCATCGCGGCAAAGGCCTTCTCCCGGACCTGCCGGTCGGCGACCTCGGCGGCATAGGGGCCGATCCGCTTTCGCTCGGCGAAGCGGAGCGCGGCGGCCCAGGCGGCGCCGCTCGTCTGCTCGCGCGCTTCGGACGCATCCTCATCGTCGATGCCGGCCGCCTTGAGAGCCTGGTCCACCCGGCGCTCGCCATAGCCCCGCCGCTGGAGGGAGGCTGCGCGCGCCGTGGCGAAGGCGGCGTCGTTGATATAGCCGGCTTCGGCAAAGCGCTCGATCAGCCGCTCGATCGGCGGCGGTGCGGCATCCGACCAGCCGCGCTCCACGATCTTGCGGCGGAGGTAGGCTGCGAGCTTGGCGCGGGTGGTGGCGTAGCGGCCGACATAGTGGAGGGCGAGCCGCTCCAGCGCCTCCGGATTGAGCGGCGGGCGCGGTTTTTTGTGACGGTCCCGTTTCACTACGCCATGATTGTGCCATAAACGGGCCGGAATAAGAACGCGCTTGTGCTTAACGGGTGGTCCCTGGAAGCGCCGCTCAGCAGGCTGAGCGCTAGTGATAGAGGATGATATCCGACGTGCTCCACCAACGTAAGGTTGATGTCGCACCGCCCGAGAGCCGGAAGAACGTGCCGCTGGCCTATACGCCGACGGCCGACCGTCTCCCGCGGCGGTTTGCCGATTTCGACACGCTCGGCGAGGCGCTCGATTATGCCGCACGCGGCGTGCGCGGCCTCAACTTCCACGATCCGCGCGGCCAGCTGACTCGCGCCTATACTTATTCCGAGCTGCGCGACGACGCGCTGGCCGCAGCATACCGGCTTGTCGCGCACGGCGTGAAGCCTGGTGACCGGATCGCGATGACGGCCGAGACCGGCCCCGAATTCGCGGCGCTCTTCTTCGGCACGGTCTATGCCGGTGCGTGGCCGGTGCCGCTGCCGCTGCCGACCTCGTTCGGCGGGCGCGACAGCTACATCGATCAACTGGGCGTGCAGATGCGCAGCTCCGATCCGAAAATGCTTTTCTACCCCGCAGAGTTGGCCGGAATGGCCGGCGCGGCCGCCGAAGCGGCTGGCGTCGAGGGCCTGGACTGGGAGAGCTTCGCGACCCGCGCAGCGCCCGAAGCGGCGCTTCCCGAGGCGCAGCCGGACGACATCGCCTATCTTCAATATTCGAGCGGATCCACCCGGTTCCCGCATGGCGTGGCGGTCACCCACCGCGCACTTCTCAACAATCTCGCCGCGCACAGCCACGGCATGGAGGTGGTCGAGACCGACCGCTGCGTGTCCTGGCTGCCCTGGTATCACGACATGGGCCTGGTCGGCTGCATGCTCTCCCCGGTCGCCAACCAGGTTTCGGCCGATTTCCTCAAGACCGAGGATTTCGCGCGCCGCCCGCTCGCCTGGCTCGACCTCATCACTCGCAACGAGGGAACGACGCTCAGCTATTCGCCCACCTTCGGCTACGACATCTGCTCGCGGCGGATCGGGAGCCAGTCCAAGGTGGCGGAGCGCTTCGATCTGTCGCGCTGGCGCATTGCCGGCAACGGCGCCGACATGATCCGCCCGGACGTGATGCAGGCCTTCGTCGATGCGTTCGCCGAGGCGGGCTTCGACGCGAAGAGCTTCCTGCCGAGCTACGGCCTGGCCGAAGCGACCCTGGCCGTGTCCCTGATGCCCCCGGGCGAGGGAATCGTGGTCGAGCTTGTAGAGGAGACTCTGCTCGCCGGCGGCAGCGACACGCGGCGCGACCGGCCGCAGCGCTACCGGGCGATCGTCAATTGCGGCAAGCCGGTGCGCGACATGGAGGTCGCGATCCGCGACGAGGACGGCACCCCGCTCCCCGATCGTGCAATCGGCAAGGTGTTCGCCCGCGGGCCGTCGATCATGGTCGGCTATTTCCGCGACGAGCCCGCGACCACGGCCTGCCTCAGCGCCGACGGTTGGCTGGACACGGGCGATATGGGCTACATGTCGGACGGCTACATCTACATCGTGGGCCGCGCCAAGGACATGATCATCATCAACGGCAAAAACCACTGGCCGCAGGATATCGAGTGGGCCGTGGAACAGCTGCCCGGCTTCAAGGCAGGCGACATCGCTGCGTTTGCGATCACCACGCCCGGGGGCGAGGAGACGCCGGCGGTGCTGGTCCAGTGCCGCACCTCCGACGCCGAGGAGCGCGGCCGGCTGCGCGACGAGATTCGCGAGCGGGTGCGCTCCATCACCGGCATGAACTGCGTGATCGAGCTGGTGCCGCCGCGCACCTTGCCACGAACGAGCTCGGGCAAGCTGAGCCGTGCCAAGGCGCGCAACCTGTATCTGTCCGGCGAGATCCAGCCCTACGACATCGCTGCCTGAGCGCTTGTCCGCCGGAGCGTTCGGCACTAGCGAGCGAGGCTGAACAAAGCCGGAGAAGGTGTATGCGTTCGCTGCTTTTGGCTCTGCCGCTTGGACTGCTCGCCGCATGTTCGGGCTATGCGATCGACTACGTCAAACCCAAGAGCAGCATCATCGGCGGCGAGCTGACCCGCTATGGTCTGACGGCCGAGCAATCGAGCTGTCTCCTCCAGCGCGTGGGCACGACCCTCAATCCCTGGCAGCTGCGCCAGCTCCAGCAGGCGGCGAGCGGTGTGAGGCGCGGCTATAGCGACCCCAACCGGCTGCAGATGAGCGACCTTCTTTGGGTATCGAGGCACGTCAACGATCCGAAGGTCGCGCTTGAGCTGGGCGTTGCCGCAAACGCTTGCGGGCTCGGCGCGGCGAACGTCGCGTCGGCACGGATCCCTGCGACGGCGGCGCCCGTCGGCACGGGCATCGTGGCGGCCGCGCCTTCCAACGCTCCGATCGTGACCTTGCCCGCGGCTCCCTCGGGACCAGTTACTGCACCGGCTCAGAGTGCCGTCACGCCGGCCGCAGCCTGGGTCAATCTCGGCGCGGCAGCCACCGGGCAGGCCATCGCCGTCGATGCGACCAGTGTGGATCGTGCGACCGCGCCGCAGCCCCAGGCCTGGTTCCGGGTGACCACCCCCGGTGCGGCGACGCCGGGCAACGCGTCCTATCTCCTGCGCATCGACTGCGCGGCCCGCACAATCAACCCGATGGCGATCCGCAAATATGACGCTGCCGGCAAGGTCGCAGAGGAGCGCAGCTACGGGCCTAACGGCGAGGGCGCGCTCGCCATCGAAACCGGAACCGTCATGGAAGTCGCCCACCGGGCGATGTGCACCTGAGGATTTGGGCTAGACTCGACTGGCGGCGAGCGTCCTGAAGGTGATCGAATAGCGCAGGCTCTCCACGGCGGGGATGCTGTGCTCCCATTCGCGGCGCGCGGGACCGGTGAGCAGATAGGCTGAGCGCGGCTCCGCCTCGACCGCCGCGCGCTCCCATTTGGTCCCCTGCTTGCGCCGGAAGCGGAGGCGGGCGGGGGCGAGGAGGGAGATGCCGACCACTTCGCCGAAGGCCGGCCGGTCGCGGTGCCAGCCGATCGCGGCACCGGCGGAATATTCGGTGAGCAGAACATGCTCCAGCGCATCCGGGGCGAGAGATCCGAAGCGGGCCGCCCGGTCCCGGATCGGAAGCAGGAAGTCGGGGATCGGCTCCGCTTCCTGAAGGCCGCTGCCGTCGAAGACGTAGCGCCACCCAAAGGAGACTACTCTGCGCTTGCCGAGAAAACCCTGGAACTCGAACTCGCGAAAAGGGAGCTCGGAGAGCTCCTTTGCGAGTTCGGCCTCTTCTTCAGGCGTCACGAATTCAGGCCGATAGCGGAAGCCTTCGGGCAATTCCGGGCCGCCGCCGAACATGTCGAATTGATCAGACATGGGAGCCGATCAGACCTGCGTCCGCGATCTTCCCGCGGCCATCGCGGCGGGCGCTAGGAATTCAGTAAGTTTTTGTGGGGCATAAGCGCGCAAATCTTTCGGGGGCACCATGCACGACATTCGCTCATCTTTCGTTGCAGGTGAAGGGCTGCGCAAGGCTTCGCCGGTCGCACTCAAAACGAGCAAGCCCCGCGAAGAGGTCGAGAGCGCAAGCCTGACCGCCATCTCCATTCCCCGGTCCGAATCGCGCATCAGCAATCATCGCACCGAAGACCGCCAGCCGAACCTCGTGGATGCCGCCTCGCTCCTGTTCCGGCGGGAGAGATTTGAGGTTCAGGTGGTCAACGTCTCCTCGATGGGAACTATGATCCGCAGCGATGTCGACGCCATCATCGGCGAGGTCGTCGAAATCCAGTTCGCCGACTGCAACCGCGTCCGCGCCGCCGTGCGCTGGGTCAAGGACGGCAAGATCGGGCTCGAGTTTGAGGAGCGCACCGAGATCATCGCCAGCGCCCGCACGCAGGATTCGATCGCGAAGTCGCATCTGACGCTGGTTCCCAGCGAGCCCTCGACGGGCGACGCGAAGAAGGACCGGGCGCTTGCACTGCGGGCGGCTCGCCAGGGGCTGATCTGGAACGGCACGCTTTACTGGACCTTCGAGGCGCTGAACGTGCGCGTCCGGAACATCTCGCCGGAGGGCGCGATGGTGGATTGCGACCGGGACGTGCCGGTCGGCGCGCAGGTGCGGCTGAACCTCGCCGAGGCGGGGACGCTGGAGGGCGAAGTGCGCTGGTCGCAGGGCGGGCAGGTGGGCCTCCGGTTCGATGAGAAGTTCGACCTCAGGCAGTTGGCGCGTGCGAAACCGGCCGGCTTCGTCGCGGCCGCGACAACGCTGCCCGAGGATGAGTGGAAAAAAGGTGCCCGCAGCATCGCGGCACTTTGGAACCGCGCCTTGTACGGAAGATCGGGGCGCCGTTAGCGGCTCGGGCCACCGGAAACATCCAGGGTCATGCTTAACGACCGGGTAACCATTGGAAGGCAAGTTCGGGACGGGATCGGGCGATCCCGAATGAGTAAGAGGAGAGCCGGGAATGGAGTCGAACCTTCGTTATTATTCGCGTCGGGCGTACGAAGAGCAAATGGCCGCCACGCGTGCGATAACGCCGCAGGCGCAGGAATGGCATCGCCAGCTCGCCGAGGGTTTCCGGCAGAAGGTGCAGGAGCACCAGCCGCAAGTTCAGTCCGCCTGACGGCTCCCGCCGCCAGGCGAACCGCCCATTTTAACTAGCAGCTGCGGCCGATTTCGCGGCCGATCAGCGCACCTGTTGCGCCGCCGATGAGCGCACCCACCGTTCCGCTTCCACCCCGACGATAGCGATACCCATAGCCGTAGCGGCTGCCGCGCGCGATCTCCCGGCCGAGCAGGGCACCCGCCGCACCCCCGACAATCGCGCCAGTGGTGCCGCTGCCGCAGCGCCGATAATGGCGGCGGCTGGCATAGCCGCGGCCATAATAAGGCCGCCCGTAATAAGCGCGATCATAGTAGCCGCGGTCATAATAGGCGCCCCGATGATAGGGGGCGTAATAGCCGCCGTGGCGATAGGTGCTGCGGTAATAAGGATCGTGATACCCGTATCCATAACCGTAGCTGCGATATCCATGACGGGCTTCGGCCGTTTCCGGCATGATGGTGGCAGCCGCCGCGAAGGCGAGTGCGCCGAGGGTGATCTTCTTGAGCATGGCACTGGCTCCCTGATGAACGGCGAGCGCACCCGAAGACTCGCGGACGCGCTCTCCTGATCATCCGTTAACCATGATTCGGCTGAGCGCCCGATGAACGGATATTCATAGGCGGGCCCGAAGCTTAGCGGGTAAACTTCTCCCCCGCGGCGGCCTTGCGGGAGAGGAGCTCGGAGACGGTGAAGTCGCTGCCGAGCCGCTCCTTCTGCCGTTCGAGCCCTTCCAGGATCTTGGGCAGGCCTTCGCTGTCGGCCCAGAACATCGGCCCCCCGCGATAGACGGGCCAGCCATAGCCGTAGACCCACACCACATCGATGTCGGAGGCGCGCTGGGCGAAGCCGCCCTCCAGGATCAGGGCGCCCTCGTTGACCATCGTGTAGAGGGTGCGCTCGACAATCTCCTGGTCGGAGATATCGCGGGCCTGCACCCCTTCCGTCGCGCGGAACTGCTCGATGATCTCCTGCACCTTGGGCGAGGGGGAGGGGCGGCGCTTCTCGTCATAATCGTAGAAGCCCGCGCCCTTCTTCTGGCCCCAGCGATCGATCGCGCAGAGCGCGTCGCGGATATTCTCGATGCGGCTGGGATCGCGGTGCCAGCCGATGTCGACGCCGGCGAGGTCGGCCATCTGGAACGGGCCCATCGGCATGCCGAACTCGACATGGACGCGGTCGACCTGCTCGGGAGTGGCGCCTTCGAGGAGGAGCCGCATGGCCTGCATCTGGCGCGGGATCAGCATGCGGTTGCCGATGAAGCCGTAGCAGACGCCTGCCACGACGGCGA
The DNA here is from genome assembly GCF_902806315.1 of uncultured Sphingosinicella sp. Lineage (GTDB taxonomy): Bacteria > Pseudomonadota > Alphaproteobacteria > Sphingomonadales > Sphingomonadaceae > Allosphingosinicella. Next base: position 6,298 of record NZ_CADCWD010000044.1, on the reverse strand, counting down.
CTTTCTTGATCCGCTTGGCGAGCTGCATGGCGGTGACGAGCACGTCCGGCGCGGTCTTGGCGCCCCGCACGACTTCGAGCAGCTTCATGACGTTGGCGGGCGAGAAGAAGTGGAGGCCGACCACGTCCTCAGGCCGTGAGGTGCTCGCGGCAATCTCGTCGATGTCGAGGTAGGAGGTGTTGGAGGCGAGGATCGCGCCCGGCTTGGCGATCTTGTCGAGCCGGCCGAAAATGTCCTTCTTCACGTCCATATTCTCGAACACGGCCTCGATGATGAGGTCGCAATCGGCGAGGTCGTCGAGGCTGAGCGTAGGCTTGAGCAAGCCCATCGCGCCCGTGACCTGTTCGGCGGTCATCTTGCCCTTGGACGCGGTCGCCTCATAATTCTTGCGCATCAAGCCGGTGCCGCGGTCGAGCGCGGCCTGCTCCATCTCGACGATGGTAACGGGGATGCCGGCCGAAAGGAAGTTCATCGAAATGCCGCCGCCCATCGTGCCGGCGCCGATCACGCCGACGCGCCGAATGTCGCGAGGCTTCGTGTCCTCGGGTAGCCCCTCGATCTTGGAGGCCTTGCGCTCGGCGAAGAAGAAATATTGCTGCGCGCGCGCCTGGGTGCCGCTCATCAGCTCCATGAAGAGCTGACGTTCGACCAGCACGCCTTCCGAATAGGGTTTAGTGACCGCGGCCTCGATCGCGCGCACGTTATATTCGGGAGCGTCGAAGCCGCGCATCTTCCTCGCATTGGCTTTGCGGAACTCTTCGAATAGGCCGGGATTGGCGCGCGCCTCCTGGAGCTTGTCGTCCGCCTCGCTGCTCTTCGGGATCGGACGATCGTCCTTCGCTTCGTGCGCGAATGCGACCGAGTGCTGCAGCAGGTCGCCTTCGATCAGCTTGTCGACAAGGCCGATCTCATACGCCTCCTTCGCGCCGATCGGATTGCCCGTGGCCGCCATCTCCAGCGCCTTCTGGACACCCGCCACGCGCGGCAGCCGCTGCGTGCCGCCCGCTCCCGGGAGCAGGCCGAGCTTCACTTCCGGAACGCCGAGCTTCGCGCCGGGCACGGCAACTCGATAATGGCTGGCGAGCGCCACCTCCAGGCCGCCGCCGAAGGCTGTGCCGTGGATCGCGGCCACCACCGGCTTCGTGCAGGCCTCGATACGGTCCACCACCTGCGGCAGCATCGGCTGCTGAAACGCTTTGGGAGTGCCGAACTCGCTGATGTCGGCGCCTGCGAAGAAGGTATTGCCCTGGCAGATGATCACCACCGCCTTCACCTGATCGTCGGCATCGGCTTCCTCGATCGCGGTTACCAGCCCCTCGCGCACGGCATGGCCGAGCGAATTCACCGGTGGGTTGTTCGAAGTGACGATCAGCACGTCGCCGTGACGCTGGGTTGAGATGGGGCTTGTCATTGTCTTCTCCGGTTCAATGGGCCGTGCGGCCGTAATCCTGACGGTTGATTGGGTGCGACGACGAGAGGCCGCCGTCGACGACCAGAGCGTGGCCGTTGACGTAGCTCGACTCGTCGGAGGCGAGGAAAAGCGCCGCGTTGGCGATTTCGTGCGGCTCTCCGCCGCGGCGGAGCGGGTTCAGGTGACCGAGCTTCTCCTCGACACCGCGCTCGCGGGCGCGGTCGTAGATGGGCTGGGTCATGCCGGTTTCGATGAGGCCGGGGCAAATGGCGTTCACCCGCACGTTCGCGGTCGCGAGCTGCTGGGCCGCGGTGCGGACGAGGCTGATCACGCCGGCTTTTGAGGCTGAGTAGGCTGGGCCGCCGGCGCCGGAGCGGAGACCCGCGACGGAGGCGGTGCAGATGATGGAGCCGCCGCCACGCTCCTTGATAATCGGCGCGGCATGCTTGATCGCGAGGAAGGGGCCGATGAGGTTCACCTGCAGGATCTGCTGCCAGTCCTCCACCGATTGGTCGAACAGGCCCGCCAGGCCGCCCGACACGCCCGCATTGGCGAAGACGATGTCGAGCCCGCCGAAGCGGGCGACGGCGCTGCGGATGAGGTGCTGGACGTCGTCCTCATTGCCTGCGTCGCAGCGGACCCCGACGATGTTGTCGGCGCTTTCCGGCTGATTGAGGTCGGCCGCCACCACGTGCGCGCCTTCGGAGGCGAAAAGCCGTGCGGTGGCCCGGCCGATGCCGGAAGCGGCCCCGGTGACGATCGCGACCTTCTCCTTGAGCCTCAAAGCCCGACACCCACCGTGGAGCCGCCATCGACGATCACCGCCTGGCCGGTCATGAAGGTGGAGGCCGGAGAGGCGAGGAACACCGCGGCGCCGGCGATCTCGTGCGGCTCGCCGATGCGGCGCATGGGGGTGCCGCGGGTGACGGCCTTCAGGGTGTCCGGATTCTCCCACAAAGCGCGGGCGAAGTCGGTGCGGACGAGGCCCGGCGCAATGCAGTTCACCCGGACGCCTGCGGGCCCGAATTCGGATGCGAGGTTGCGGGCGAGCTGGAAGTCCGCGGCCTTGGAGATGTTGTAAGCGCCGATCACCTCGGACGCGGTGAGGCCACCGATCGAGCTGACGATGATGATCGAGCCTTCCTTGCGCTCCAGCATCTCGGGCGCGACCATCTGGATGATCCAGTGGTTGGCGATGACGTTGTTTTCGAGGATCTTGCGGAACTGATCGTCGCTGATCCCCGCCATCGGGCCGTAATAAGGATTGGACGCCGCGTTGCAGACGAGGATGTCGATGCGGCCGAGCTGGCGCCGCGTCTCGTCGACGAGGTGCTGGAGGGCTTCCTTGGAGGAGATGTTGGCGGGCACCACAATGGCGCGGCCTTCGCCATGTTTGGCGTTGATCGCGTCGGCCGCTTCGGCGCACGCCTCCGCCTTGCGGCTGGAAATGACGACTTTGGCGCCCTGATCGGCCATGGCCTCGGCGATCGCCCGACCGATGCCGCGCGAGGAGCCGGTGATGATCGCGACCTTGCCGCTGAGGTCAAAGAGGGACATGCCGAACTCCCAATTTCGTTCGTCCTGAGCGAAGTCGAAGGGCGTTGCTCCGAGTCTGTGCCAGCGCCCCTCGACTACGCTCGGGACGAACGGGGCTGCTTGTCATTGCGCCGCTCCCACGCCCGCGCCGCTTGGCTGCCCGGCCTCCGCGAAGCGCTGATCGGGAGCGGGCCCGTGTTTGGAGAATTCCATCAGTGCGATCGAGCGGTTGTGGACCTCGTCCGGGCCGTCCGCGAGCCGGAGGGTGCGGATGCCGGCCCAGCTCGCGGCGAGGTTGAAATCCTGGCTGACGCCGGCGCCGCCATGCGCCTGGACGGCGTCGTCGATGATGCGCAGCGCCATTTGCGGCGCCTGCACCTTGATCATCGCGATCTCGAGCTTGGCGGCCTTGTTGCCGGCCTTGTCCATCATGTCGGCGGCCTTGAGGCAGAGCAGGCGCGACATTTCGATGTCGATGCGGGCCGTCGCAACGCGCTGCTCCCAGATGCTGTGCTCGGACAGGCGCTTGCCGAAGGCCACGCGGCTCTGGAGGCGCTTCACCATCGCGGCGAGCGCTTCTTCGGCCGCGCCGATGGTGCGCATGCAATGGTGGATGCGGCCGGGGCCCAAGCGCCCCTGCGCGATCTCGAAGCCGCGGCCTTCGCCCAGCAGCATGTTGGACGCGGGGATGCGAACGTCCTTGAGTTCGATCTCCATATGGCCGTGGGGCGCATCGTCATAGCCGTAGACGGTGAGGGCGCGCTCGACCGTGATGCCCGGAGCGTCGAGCGGCACGAGCACCATCGACTGCTGCTGGTGGCGGCGGTTGTCCGGATTGGTCTTGCCCATGACGATGGCGACCTTGCAGCGCGGATCGCCCGCTCCGCTGGACCACCATTTGCGGCCGTTGATGACGTAGTCGTCGCCCCCAGAACCTGAAACGCGGCGGATCTCGCACTGGATGTTGGTGGCGTCGGACGAGGCGACGGCGGGCTCCGTCATCAGGAAGGCGGAGCGGATCTCGCCGTTCATCAGCGGGCGGAGCCACTGCTCTTTCTGCTCGCGCGTCCCGTAGCGGTGGAACACCTCCATATTGCCGGTGTCGGGCGCGGAGCAGTTGAACACCTCCGCGGACCAGAGGATGCGGCCCATTTCCTCGGCGCACAGCGCATATTCGAGGTTGGTGAGCTGGGTTCCCTCGAACTCGAAGCTCTCGTCGACATGCTGGAGCGCGGAGCCCGGGGGCATGAACAGGTTCCAGAGTCCCGCCGCCTTCGCCTTGGGCTTCAGCTCCTCGATGACGTCGACGGGCTGCCAGCGATCGCCGGTCGCGATCTGCTCCTTATAGTCGCCGGTGCGGCCCCGCACGTGAGTCTCGATGAAGTCCCGGACACGCGTGGAATAGTGCGCTTCGCGTTCCGTAAGGGAAAAATCCATCGCGCGCCCCTCGCTTGCTTTACGTGTTCGTCAACCTATCATCCGGCTATCCCGGAAGGCGTGGCGGAGACAAGGGCAGTGGCTGATTTGGAGCTGTTTAGGCAAGAGACCCGCGCCTGGCTGGACGCGAACTGCCCGCCGGAGATGCGGCTGCCGATGCGCGACGAGAGCGACGCCTGTTGGGGCGGGCGCAACCCGACGTTCAAGAACGACGCGCAGAAACGCTGGATGGAGATCATGGCCGGGCGCGGCTGGACCGTGCCGGACTGGCCCGCGGACTATGGCGGCGGCGGGCTCTCGGCGGCCGAAACCAGGGTCCTTCGCCAAGAGATGGCGCGGATCGGCGCGCGCAATCCGCTGATGAGCTTCGGTATCTCGATGCTCGGGCCGGCTTTGCTGAAATACGGGACCGAGGAGCAGAAGAAGCGCTTCCTGACGGAGATCGCGCGGGGTGAGATCCGCTGGTGCCAGGGCTATTCGGAGCCCGGAGCGGGCTCGGACCTCGCGTCACTCCAGACCAAATGCGAGGACAAGGGGGATCACTGGCTGGTGAACGGCCAGAAGGTATGGACTTCCTACGCCGACCAGGCGGACTGGATCTTCTGCCTCGTCCGCACCGACCCCGCGGCGCCCAAGCACAAGGGCATCAGCTTCATCCTGTTCGACATGGCGAGCCCCGGCGTCTCGACCAAGCCGATCCTGCTCATCTCCGGCTATTCGCCTTTTTGCGAAACCTTCTTCGACGATGTGAAGGTGCCCAAGGACCAGCTTGTCGGGGAGGTGGGCAAGGGCTGGGACGTCGCGAAATATCTGCTCGGCCACGAGCGCGAGATGATCAGCGGCATGGGCCTCGGCGGCAATGGCGAGAGCCTTGGCGCGGCGTTGGGAGAGCGGCTTGCCGACGATCCGCTGCTGCGGGCGGAGGTCGCTCGGTTCGACGTGGACGCGATGGCGTTCCGGGCGATGAGCGAGCGGTTTATCGACGAGCTGAAGGCGGGTCAGGCGCATCCCGCGCAGCCGTCGATGATGAAATATGCCGGCACCGAATTGAACAAGCAGCGCCACGAACTGGTGATGGCGGCCGGCGGGTCGAACGCGCTGGAATGGGAGAGCGAGCGATCGCGCGGCGGCAAGGCCGCTCGCGAGTGGCTGCGCACCAAGGCCAATTCGATCGAGGGCGGGACGTCCGAGATCCAGCTTGGGATCATCGCCAAGCACATCCTGCAGCTGCCGGGCGCCTAGAAGCCCTCTCCCCTTCAGGGGAGAGGGTTGGGAGAGGGGGAGTTCGATTGCGAAACCAAGTCCTTCTAGAACGTGCCAAGAGCATGCGACGGGAGCAGACAGGACCCGAGCAGCGGCTTTGGCTGGAGTTGCGGGCCAAGCGGTTCGCAGGCGCCAAGTTCCGTCGTCAGGTCGTGATCGGGAGCTACATCGCCGATTTCGCCTGCCACACGCCGACGAAGCTTATCGTGAAGGTCGACGGGGAGACGCATGTGGAGCGAAAAGCCTATGATGCGGGCCGGACGATCTATCTGAGGGAGCAGGGTTACGAGGTTCTCCGCTTCACCAACGGTGAGGTCATGGCCCATCTCGATGGTGTTCTGCTGATGATTCAGGAGGCACTCCAACTCCCCCTCTCCCCGACCCTCTCCCCTGAAGGGGAGAGGGAGAAAGGCGCCTGATGCCGCTCTACCTAACCGAAGACCAAACCATGCTGCGCGACACGGCGCGCGAGTTCATGGCGGGCGAGGGCGCCATCGCGACCCAGCTTCGCAAATATCGCGACATGAACTGCAAGGATGGCTTCGGCCACGCTTTGTGGAGGCAGTTCGGCGAGATGGGGTTCACCGGCATCCTGATCGACGAAGCCGACGGTGGCCTGGGGCTTGGGCATGTCGAGGCCGGGGTCGTGCT
>NZ_CADCWD010000043.1 GCF_902806315.1 uncultured Sphingosinicella sp. | reverse complement strand
TCGGCCCCTTCTCCGGGTGAGTCCACCGAACCAGCGCCTCGGCGCCGATCGTTCGCCGGGTCTTAAGATCAAGCTTGGGCTGATACGCGATCCAGAGATCGCCAGCATCAATGGCAGCGTCAAGTTGGCTAAGTAACGACAGTCGCCACGGGGCCTCCTTCAGCCTCGCCGCATCATATTCCTTCCATCGCAATCCTTCGAAAGCCGCCTCGTCGGCGACCACGAGGGCACTGCTCAAACGATTTGCAATCGACCTCGTGCTTCCAAGCTCAACTCCGAAGGTGACCACCAGATCGAGCTGGGCTCCGTCTACGACGACAGGGCTCCGGAACAAGGTGTGCAGTGCATTTAGATGGTCAGATAGGGTAACGGCCATCTCATCGTCAGCGAACCATGCAAAGACGCCCTCATCACCTTGGTAGAGCTTCTTGCCTGCGCTCCCGAGCGTTAGGCGCGCAGCGATCTGCTCGACGAGGTTCTTTTCCTTTTCAGGAGCCAACGACGACGTGATCTCGGCAAAGTTGGTGATGCGGGCGGCTATAAGCGGTCGGATAGAGCCGACGTCCTCCGTGCGAAGCGCGTTGAGATTGGGCAAGCCCGAAAGCGGGTGGGTGACGGCCCTCGAGCTATACGTATGCCTGAAGCTCAGCCAGCCCATCCGAGCGGCCACGATGAAGAGCAAGGTCTGCGCCGGCATGATTTCCACGTAAAGCTTGAGACGCTCAAGCCCAAAAGGCGCGCCAAAATTGATGGCAATTCCGGTGGCGAGGAGCGCGAAGGCTGTCCTGGGTCGAAGAAACAAGGCGCAGAGTGCCACAACAAGCGAAAACAGGAGCGGAGGGACCCAACCAATCAAAACCGGCGCTCCGGCCTTGAGAGTTTCAGCGCCGAGCACATGCAGGAATACACCGCCCAACTTCCCGGCGGCGGGAATGAAGTAACTGTCGCCCAGTTGATCCGCGGTGGCTCCGATGATCACATCTTTACCGACGATTGCGGCCGGTGCGATCTTGCCTTCGATAACATCCACCGCACTGACCATCGGAACAGTGCGGTGATCTATCGCATAGTCGATTGGGAACTGTCCCCGTGAGCCGTGATCGATCTGTGCGAGCTTCGCGGCGAACGAAGGGTAGACCTTGGTGCCTGTTTTGCGCTCGTACTCAAGATTCCAGACAATGCCGCGAAAGTCGTAGTCGACGTTGACCGTAGCCTCCGAAACGTGCGGTCGAAAAATCCCGAGCGGAAAAAATGGCCTCTGACCCCCTCCACTCGAAACGATGTTCTGGACCGGCAAAACGATTTCGACGCTTTGCCGCGCCAGTGCATCGGCGAGCAGCCGATCCTCCGCGGGATCCGATGGAGATGAAAATTCGATGTCGAAGAAGATGCGTCGGGCGCCCAGACGCGCAAGCTCGCTCGCGAGGACACCGTGTTGGCCTCGGGGCCAGGGCCAACGTTTCAGCTTGTCGAGACTGCGGTCGTCGATGGCGATTACCACGATCTCGCCACTCGCCGGCTGCTTCTGGACAAGATTCCGACCCGTCCGCAGTTGATCATCCAGTGGCGTCATGAGACCTGTGGCCCCAAAAAGCACTGCGACGGCCAAGGACCATGCAAGCAGCCGAGAACGAAGGAAGCCCGTCCCCATGCCGCGCCCGAACACGCCTGCCTGCATCTCTTTGCCCATTGCGCCCGCATCGCACACAAAGGTTAGTAAATTGCGTGCGAACCTAGTCCGGCGGGGAACCGCGGACTCCTTGGGTGGGAGCTATTGGCCGTTGGCTGACGGCGCCGTGGGCGGCTCGGCGGGAGTGTGGGTCGGGATTTGAGCGGCGGAGGCGTTGCCCGTTTCGCCGGCAGCGGCATTGCCGCCGTAGAGTTCTGTGTCGAGCGCCTCGGCGGCGGCGGCTTGGTTGGCGAGTTCGGGGTCTTGCGCGAGTTCGGCATTGCCTGCCGCGGCGTCCGGCCCGGCCGCATTGCCCTCGCTCTGGCCGCCGGAGTCGCATGCCGCAAGAGCAGTCGCAGCGGCCAGGCTGACAAGCATCCACTTGTGAGGGCGCATTTTCGTTCTCCTCAGGGATGGCAACGCAAGTAAGAGGTCGCGTTCAGGCGCAGATCGACTGGGGCGCCGGGAGAAAGCAGTCAGGTTAGCGAGGGAGGGGCATTGATGCCCCTCCCGCATGGACGGCAACTTAGCGCCGGTTGCGGCTGCTGCTACCGCTGCTGCTGCCGCTGCTGTCGAACGAGCTTGAACCCGTCTCGCGATAGTCGGGCTCATAGCCACGCCGCTCGTCGAGCACGACATTAGTCTTCTGGCTCGACTTGCGGCCCGCCAGCATGAACGGGATCGCGGCACCCGTGATCGCTCCGGCGATCACCGAACCGACGATGACGGTGGTGCTCGGCCGGCTGCGAGACCGATCCTCATAGCTCACGTCGCCCTGAACCGGTCGGTAGCTTGACGTTTCCGAGCTGTAGTCGCGGCTTTGCGTGCCATAGCTCGAGCTTGCCGGCTGGTAGCTGCTGCTGGTGCTGCTGCCCGTCGGGCGGCTCGTGTCGCTATAGTCGGAGCCTCCGGAGAAACCGCCGGACGAGCCCTGCGAGGCGGAGCTGCCGCTGGTGAAATCGGTGGCGCCGGAGCCGCCGAGGGTGGAGCCCCCGGTGGAGCCGCCGAGAGTGGATCCGCCGGTGGTGCTGCCAGCGGCGGGCGGAAGCGAGTTGTTATCCTGGTTCATGTTCATTCTCCTTTTAAGGGTGCATCGATCAGCGCGTGCGGTCGCGCTCGAGGTCCTGTTGACTGGAGGCAGGCTGGTCGCCGCCGAAGCCGCCGAATGCCGAGCGATCGCCCTGGCCACGCGCGCCTTCGTCGACCTCAACCTCGGTCCTGCGCACCGTGTCGTCGATCTGCTCCACATGCTCTTCGGCAGTCTTGCGGACCACGAGCTCTTCCCGCACGCGGGCTTCCTTGGAGACCACGGCTTCCTCGGCGGTTTCCGTCATTTCCACGGTGCGCTCCTGGAGGAGATCGCCGCCCTGAAGATCGGCCGAACGGAGCGTTTCGTTAACCGGCCGGCGCTCGATGCTGACATGCTCCTCGCGCAGGCTCACTTCCTCGTGGACCGGCACTTCGCGGATGTAGGAGCGGACGCGGGCGCCGCCGCGATTGACCTCCCGCTTGCCGACGCGGATCACTTCCTCGACGATCGGGATATGTTGCTCCTCGACGACGTTGCCGGTGGTACCGCTGCCTTGGGAAGCGGCTCCGGTGCCGGCCGTGCCTGCCGTGCCCGCCATTCCAGTGCTGCCGCTGCCGTGGAGATTAGCGCCCGTGCCCCCAGTTCCTCCGGAATAGGGAGTCCAGCCCTCGTTACGCCAGCTCTGCTGCCGCTCGTCCATGTCGACGCTCGCGCTTTCCTCGAGGACCCGGATGATCTTGTCCGCATCCTCATGACCACCGACGTCGGCGCAGAGCAGGAAGCCGCCGCGCTGGATGCCTTCATGGTAGGCGTGCCGATCCTCATGGGACATGTGGACGCTGTTGAGTGAATTGCCCGAACCGCCGGAGCTGGTCGAATCCTTGTCGATGATGCGCGCGCTGTTGACGTCGACGGTCGAGGACAGGCGCTGGCGGGCAGCCTCTGCTTCGGCTCTCGTGTCGTAAAGTGCGGTGACGGTTCGTGACATAAGCTACTCTCCTTTGAAAATTTCCCGCTCAATTCCCTGGGAGCGCGGCAGCCGCTTCAGCGGTGACCGCTCCCCTGATGGTCCGCCGTGGCGAAGCCGCTCAGCGCCGGCCTGCTCTCGGCCCCGGGAAGGCGCTCCGCCTCCACCTCGGTTCGCCGCACCGTCTCCTCCACAACTTCCGTGCGGCGCTCGACCGTCTTCTTGACGAGCAACTCCTCGCGCACGAAGGCTTCCTTGGAGACGACCGCTTCCTCGCGCATTTCGCTGATCTCGATCACGCGCTCACGCAGGAGGCCGCCTTGCTCCAGCTCCTCCTCGCTGAGCTGGCGGGTCGCCGGGCGCCGCTCGATGCTGGTATGCTCGGCGAGGAGTTCCACCTCCTCCCGCACCGGATGTTCGACGAGATGGGCGTGAACGCGGGCGCCGCCTCGCACCACCTCGCGCTTGCCGATGCGAAGCTCCTCTTCGACGAGGGGAATGCGTTCCTCGGCGAGCTCGCTCTCAGCGGGCCGGCTTTGTGGGGGCTGGCTTTGAGCCGGCTGGTTTTGAGCAGGTACCTGGGCGGTGCTCGCAACCGGCGCTTGGGGTGGAGGTTGCGCGGCGGGATCTTCGACGCGGAAGCCTTCGAAGGTACCGACGCGCCCTCTGGCGGGAGCTGGGGCACGCTGGGGCGCAGGCGCCGCAGGGGCTCGCGCAGCCACGGGGGCTTGCGGGGGCGCCGCTGGGGCTCGGGAGGCTTGCGGAGCTCGGGGGTCCTCGACCCGGAAGCCTTCGGAGCGGGTGGTGGCGGCTTCGGCGAAGTCGCTGCCTTTGCCGAGACCGTCACGCGGGACCTCCCGAAGCAGCCTGACGATATGATCCGAGTCATGCTCCTTGCTGATCCGCGCGATCAGCAGGTAGCCGCCCGCTTCGAGTTCGCGCGAGCAGGCCGTCTGCTCATCCGCGTTCAGGCTCATGCGCGCTAGCCGGGTGCGGCCGGCGACGCTGCGATCAACGATCTCGCCCTCCTCCACGCCGACTTCGCTGTTGAGATGGGCGAGCGCCAGCTCCGCCTGCGGGTGGGAATCGTAAAGCGCGGTGACGACGCGGGTCATGGTGCACTCCTCGAATGCTGAGTTCCGTCTCCTGTCGAGGCCCGGCCCTCGCCATTGGCGAGAGTGCCGTTGCCGGACGCGCCGTTGCCGAGCCGGTCCTGCTCGATCTCGACCTGTTCGGCGCGCAGCGTGACGGGCACTTCGCGAACTGCCTTGGTGCTCTTGCGGCGAACGTGGATCTCTTCAACGAGCACGAGGCGCTTTTCGACCACCACCATTTCCTCGACGACGGGGATGATCGTGGTGGTGCCTTCGAGGCGGACGCTGGGCAGCGATTGTAGAGGCAGGTTCTTGGGGACGCGCTCGATCTCGACCTCGTCATGGGCGAGCTCGATCGGGACTTTTTCCTCGCGCTCCTCGACCGAGATGCGGATGCGGTGGCGGCCGGTCTCGACCTGACGCTTGGCGATCGAGATGCGCTCCTCGACCAGCGGAATCGCCGCTACTTCCTGCTCGTCGGCCATAGGCGAATCCCGTATCCAAGCTGTGGGTGACGCCCTCCCTAACCGCTTGTGAGGCCAAGCGTTCCCGACCCGATTTGATTTTGCGGGCAGCCGTTTGACGCGCTCGTCCGGGCGCGCAGAGGCGCTTCGGAACAGCGGCGGCGATGAGCCGTTCAGGCCGGCGTCGCCCCTTTTGGCGGCTGTTCAACAGGAGGAATGCGTGCAGTTCAGGACCCAAGCCAGGCTGGCGATCGCCGCCGCCGCTTTGATCACCTTATCCCCGGCCGCGATGGCGCAAGAGACGGTCGACAACACCACAACCACCACCGTGCAGACCGAGCGGGAGGATAACGACTTCCCTTGGGGGCTGCTGGGGCTGCTCGGCCTTGCCGGCCTGCTCGGCCGCAAGAACAAGGAGCGCGACATCCACGTCGACGCCCGCCACAACCATTGAGCCTTGACGGGAGCCCTGCCGGCGGCGGGGCTCCTTACCTTACGCGGCCCAGAACGGGTGTCGGACCGGCTGAGGCTTGCAGGTGAAATCCTAGATTGCAAGCGGCCCGCGAGCGTAAGCGCGGCTGCAGCGGACCTGTTTCGTTGCGTTCGTGCAACAGTCGCGGGAAATCCTCTGATCGCCAATGCTTAGCCGCATCTTTCTCATTGTCGGCAACCTCCTGGTGATTCAGATTCGGTAGCGAGAGGTTTCTCTCTCCTGTCGGGGGCGTTATGCAGTTGAAGCATCTTCCATATTGTTTCGTCGTCGTCGCCGGCATCTGCCTCGCCGGCGCGGTCACGACCTCCACCGGCACCGCCAAAAGCCCGCCCCCCGACGCCGCCAAGAGCCGCTAAGGCCCGGCGCGGCAGCACTGCGGCGAGCCGGCTTCAGGCCGCCTCGTCGACGCCGCGGACGAAGGCATTGTCCGGCGCCATGCTGACCCGCGCCCACAGCGCGACCAGTTCCGGCACCAGCAGACCGAAATTCTCCCGCAGCACGCGGCCATAATCGTTGAGGGTGGAAAGCTCGGCGACGCGCTCGCCCGAGGCATCGACGATGCTGTGAATGCGGTCGGCGAGGCTCTCCATCCGATCGGGAAAGTGGCGCTGGACCAAAGCGTTGCGGACGAAGGGCGAGGCGGGATCGCTCTGCAGGACGTCGTTCTGGCGGTCGAGCAGAGCCGGATCGTCCACGCCCGGCGCGAAATCGAACGAGGGCGGCACCGCGCCGGGATGGTTGCGGAAGCGCCACCAGCCGTCCGCCGTCCGCTGGAGCGAATAGCGCCGCCAGCCCATCTCGATCGGGCCGGGCGCGAGCGGCACCGGATCGGGAATGCCCATTGCGGGATCGGCGAGATAGAGCCGGTCGAGCACGACCACGGGCGTCAGATGGTTGCCGATCATCCTGTCCCCCGCCGCCTCCCGCATCACCGCGCCGGCGAGGTGGAGCACGCGAAAGCCCAGCGCCTCCAGCATCGAGGCGAACGGGCCGTTATATTCGAAGCACCACCCTGCCCTTCCCTCTTCCACGATCTTGCGGAATGCGTGCCCCGGGTCCCGCGTCACGCGGCGGCCGAGCTGGACGTCGAGATTGCCGTAAGGAAAGGCCGCGAGGTGGAGGCGGGTGAGCTCGGTGAGCGTGGCGAGGCCGGGCTCCGGCTCGCCGTGGTAGCCAATGCGGGTGAGATAGGTTTTGAGCACGTCCTGGGCGCGCGGCGTCTCTGTCGGCATGGGTCCTCGGCTCCTCGCTATCGGTGGAATGGCCGGAGCTGCGGAAGCGAGAAAGGCGGCCGCGACCGGGCCGCCGCGCGGCTCGACCTGTCGTCGAAAGCGTGCGCGCGGGCGACGAACACGACCACGGCGCGCGGCATCGAACTGGACGAGTGCCGGCGAGGGCGCGAGCGGGCGGCGATCGGAAAGGCTGACCTCGCTCGGAACAGAGCCGGAACGCCTTGCTTTTCAGACGAAATCCTACGTTGCAAGCGGCGGCGCCCGCCTCAGCACTCGCCCTTGCGCCAGTCCTTCTCGTCGCACTTGTAGTCGCGCCGATCGTCGCGGCCGCGGCGGCCGTCATGATAGCGATCGTCGCGATCATAGTAGCGCCGGTCGCGGTCAGAGTAGCGATCGTCGCGGTAACGGCGGCGATATTCGTCCCTGCCCTCGCGGCCGCCATAGATGACGCGGCCGCCATGTTGGCGGGCGTCGCGGCGGGCGGTGCGGCAATCGGTGGGCGGCGGCTGCTGGCCGGGCGGCAGGCCGGGCAGCCAGACCCGGCACTCGCCGGGCGGCGGGCGGTGCCCGTTAGGGACGCCGCGCCGGGGCGGATCGGCAAAGGCGGCGGCGGGCACGAGCAAAGCCGCCGCGAGGGCCGCGAGGCCGAACGCTTTCAGGGACATGGCACTATCTTTCGTGGATGCGCCGATAATGAGCGACCCGCCACCAGGTCAGCGCGGCGCTGAGGGCGAGGAAGAGGAGACACAAACGCAAGCATGACAGGCTCCTAAAACACAAGGAACAGCGACCAAAACGCCTGACGTGGAAGGCTCGTTCCTATGAGTTGCCTGTGGGCAGATGGCGCATGCGCGGGCGACGGAGACGCAGAGTTGGGAAGCGTTCGACGTTCATCATGTTCGCAATCCTCCGCTGCGTGGGAGGACCAGGCGGGGCGGCTATGAGGAAAACGCTTCCGGCTTGCTCGTAACACAGGCGGAACGACTGCCCTGCCCCCTCGTTCAGGGGGAAAGGAGTTTTGCGTGATGCCCAGCCTGCCTAGCCTCGAGATGTTCACCCGGGTCGGCTTTGCCGCGCGCGGATTGATGTATGTGGTGATCGGCTATCTCGCCTTGCGGTTCGGCCAGACGGAGAGCGGCGAAGGGGCGCTGGCCACCCTCGCCGAGGGCAGCGGCAAGCTGCTGCTGGGGATCATGGCGCTCGGCTTCGCCGCCTACGGGGTGTGGCGGCTGTCGGAGGCCCTGGTAGACACCGAAGGCAACGGGTCGGACGCCAAGGGCAGCGCTGCCCGGATTGGCGGGGGCTTGAGCGGCCTCATCCACCTCGGGCTGGCGATCGTCGCGGCCAATTTCGCGTTCGGTTCAGGTGGATCGGGCGCTGGCCAGAGCGGGGGCCAAAGCGGCGCCGAACAGGGCGCGGCCACGGCTTTGGCCTTGCCCGGCGGCCCCCTGCTCCTGCTCGTCGCCGGCGCGGCGCTGATCGGGACGGGCCTGTGGCAGCTCGCCAAGGCCGCCAAGGCCGACTTCCTCCGCCACCTCGACGGGCGCGTGGCGGGCCAGGCCTGGGTGATGTGGCTGGGCCGCGCCGGCTATGCGGCGCGCGGGATCGTGTTCGTCATCATCGGCTGGTCGCTGCTGCAGGCGGGCCTGTCCGACAGCGCGGCCCAGGCCGGCGGCATGGAGCAGGCGCTCGGCTCGCTCTCCGGCACCTTGCTGGCGGGGGTGGCGCTGGGGCTGCTGCTGTTCGGCTTGTTCAGCTTCGTCGAAGCGCGGTATCGCCGGATCAACGATCCGAACGTGGCGGCGCGGTTGAAGGGGGCGGTGCGGGCCTGAGGCTCTGTTTCGCTACTGTAAGTTTGTTGCCAGCAGAGCCTCAACGTGGGCAACCAGTTGATCAGGGTCAAACGGCTTTCGGAGGTAATCGTCGGCACCGGCCCGAATGGCGATCTCCTCGTCGGCCTTGCTGCGCCTGCCGGTGAGCATCAGGACCGGCGTCAGGTAGCTGATCTTGGAGGCGCGGACTTGGCGCAGCGCTTCGATCCCGGGCAGGCCCGGCATGGAACAGTCGAGGATCACCAGATCGGGACGCTTCAGCTCCACTACTTCGCGAACCGGCGCGCCGTCGTTCAGGGCGCCGACGATGTGACCGCGCGCGCTGAGGGCCGCGCGCACAACTTCGACGACCAACTCGTCATCGTCTGCAATGAGAATGAGAGCCATATCCAATTACTCTTACGCCAGACGCTTCATGCAAGCGTGCCGCGCGGGCCGTCAATCGCCTAGGCAACCACTCGACGGCAGCCTTTTCAAGTGCGAAGCATCCGCGCCCTAGCGCCTCTTCTCAAAAACTAACTGTTTGTAAGGCATATTTTCCTAATCAGCCAGAATGGGAAATTGGCTGTTCGGATGAAGATCGTTGGAGTGCTGCACGGAGCGCGCACTGGAAAAGTGTCGCTGACCGGCGTGGGCGTGACGATCGGCCTCATCGCGATCGGCGTCACCCTCGCCGCGACGGGACGGCTGATCGGCGAGGAATTCGATCGCAGCCGCGCGATGCGGCAGGCGGTGGAGCAATCGTTCGAGCGACGAGCGCGGCTGCAGACCGTTCTTTCCACTCACCAGGATATCGAGATCGGTCAGCGCGGATACGTGCTGACCGGGAACAAGAGCTTCCTCGAGCCATATTCCTCGGCAACGGCGCGGATAGAGCGGAGCGTGGCTGACCTAGAGACGGCGCTTGGAGCCGACTTTCCGCTGCGCGGCGACCTGTCGATGCTGCGCGCGCTGTCGATGAAAAAGCTGCGTTTCGCCAATCAGACGATCCTCCTGGAAGACCAGGGGCGGCGCGGCGAGGCCGTCGCGCTGATCGCAGATGGCAAAGGCAAGAGCCTGATGGACGGCATCCGCGCGGTGATCGGTCGAATGGACAGGCTGGAGCGCGAGCAGCTGGACTCGCGGCTGGCGCTGTCGAACCAGGCGAGTGGCAAGGCGCAATGGCTGAGCATCGCGCTCCAATCGGTGCTGCTGCTGCTGGTCGCGCTCGCCTCGTTGATCATCGGGAGGAACCTCATCGTAAAGCGCGCGGTGCTGCGCCGGGTGCAGGATCTGAACGCCCGGCAGGCGGCGATCTTCGATGCGGCCAAGGACGGCATAATCGTCCTGAATTCCAGCGGCAGCATCGAGAGCCTTAACCCGGCGGCGGCGGCGCTTTACGGCTATGCGCCGGACGAACTGATACGGCGCGACGTCGGCACCTTGTTCGAAGTGGCGCCTGACCGGGGGCTGATCGAGACGTTCCTAAAGCGGATGCAGGCCGGCGGGCGGAGCGAAAGCGGCTATATCCAGGAATTCTGGGGCAAGCGGAAAGATGGCAGCACCTTCCCGGGCGACGTGGCGGTGAGCCCGGTGCAGCTGGCCGACTCGGTTAAATATGTGGCGATCATCCGCGACATCACCGAGCGCAAGCAGGTTGAGCAGATGAAGACGGAATTCGTTTCCACGGTCAGCCATGAGCTCAGGACGCCGCTCACCTCGATCGCCGGATCGCTCGGGCTGCTGGCCGGGGGAGCGGCGGGCACCCTGCCGGCGCCCGCCGCCCGGCTCGTCACGGTGGCGCGCAACAATTCGCAGCGGCTGATCCGGTTGGTCAATGACATATTGGACGTGGAGAAGATCGAATCCGGCAAGATGGACTTTGACGTGCGGCCGGTGGCGCTGCGAGGGCTGCTCGAGCAGGTGGTGGAGGCCAATCGCGGCTTCGCGGCCCAGCATCAGGTGAAGATGGAACTGGAGGAAGTCGCTCCCGGCGCCAGGGTGATGGCCGATTCCGACCGGCTGGCGCAGGTCGTGACGAACCTCATTTCCAACGCAGCCAAATTCTCGCCGCCCGAGGCGCCGGTGCTGATCCGCGTGTCGCCCCTCGACCGGCGCTACCGGATCAGCGTGGCGGACCGGGGACCCGGTATTCCCGAGGCTTTCGAGGCCCGCATGTTCGACAAGTTCGCGCAGGCCGATTCCTCCGACGCGAGGCAGAAGGGCGGAACCGGACTTGGCCTCAGCATCGTGCGGGAGATCGTCACGGGACTGGCAGGAACGGTGACCTTGGAGCATCGGGACGGCGGCGGAGCCATCTTCCACGTGGACCTGCCGATGGCTCCC
Organism: uncultured Sphingosinicella sp.; assembly: GCF_902806315.1. GTDB lineage: Bacteria > Pseudomonadota > Alphaproteobacteria > Sphingomonadales > Sphingomonadaceae > Allosphingosinicella. The sequence goes on along the minus strand of NZ_CADCWD010000043.1, from coordinate 10,375 downwards.
GAGGCCGCTCACGATGCGACGGGGCTCGGCGACGATGACGGCCTGCCCTGCATCCTCCATATCGAGGACGATCCCGACGTGCTCCGCGTGGCCGCGCGCGCGTTCGAGGGGCGAGCGCACGTCCAGGCGGCGCAGAGCCTTTCGGAGGCGCGTGCCGTGCTGGCGGCCACGGACATCGACGTGGTCGTGCTGGACCTCGGACTGCCTGACGGATCCGGGCTCGACCTCCTGAAAGAGCTGAGACTGCGGAGCGGAGGAGCTCCGGGAATCGTGATCTTCTCGGCCGAGGAGCCGGGCCCGCATTCCACGGCGGAAGCGGATGCCGTGCTGACGAAATGCAGCGCAACTCTCGATCAGCTGGTACAGACGGCGATACGGCTGTCGGCGCGACCGGCCGACGAGCGAAAGGTCGCCTGATGACGGCACGGATCCTCTATGTCGACGACGAAGCCGACATTCGCGAAATCGCCTGTCTCTGCCTGGAACTGGATCCGGACCTGGAGGTGCGTTCCTGCGCTTCGGGTGCGGAAGCGCTGGACGTCGCCCGGGAGTGGCGCCCTGCCCTCATTCTGCTCGACGTCATGATGCCGGGAATGGATGGGCCCGAAACCTTTCGCAGGCTGCAGGCGCAGGATGCCACCGGACACGTCCCGGTCGTCTTCATCACGGCGCGCACGCAGGCGAAGGAAGTGGAAGCGTTCAAGGCCATGGGCGCCGTCGGCGTGATCGCGAAACCGTTCGAGCCGATGACGCTTGCCGCGGCCGTGCGGGCGTTCATGCCGTTATGACTACGGAGTTCGAGACGCGAATGGCGGAGCTTGGCGCCAAGTTCCGCGTGCGCGCCGCCAGTGAACGGGAGCTGATTGCCGCGGCGCTTGCCGGTCCGGACTTCCCGGTCATCAAGGATGCGAGCCATCGCCTGGCCGGCATTGCCGCCACATTGGGCCATTCCGAGGTGGGGCGGGCGGCGGAGGAGGTGGAGGCCGCGATCGATGGAGAAAGGCCCGCTCCGGAGATACGCGGCCTGTGCGATGCGCTCGTCGAAGCCCTAGATGAGATCGCCGAGGCCAACCCGGCCTAAACCAACCGGCTCTGCTTCACCGCCGCCTCGATGAAGCTCGCGAAAAGCGGATGTGGCTCGAAGGGTTTGCTCTTCAGCTCCGGATGAAACTGCACCCCCACGAACCACGGGTGGTCGGGGCGCTCGACGATCTCCGGAAGCGCGCCGTCGGGGCTCATGCCGGTGAAGAGGAGGCCGCTGCCTTCCAGCGCGTCCTTGTAGTGGGCGTTGACTTCGTAGCGGTGGCGGTGGCGTTCGCTGATGCGGGTGGCGCCGTAGATGGCGGCGACGTGGCTGTTGCCGGCGAGATCGGCTTCGTAAGCTCCTAGACGCATCGTGCCGCCGAGGTCGCCGTTCGCCTCGCGGCGCTGGGCGAGGCCCTTGGGATCCATCCATTCGGTGATGAGGCCGACGACCGGCTCTTCCGTGTGGCCGAATTCGGTGGTGCTGGCGCGTTCCAGGCCGACGCTGCGGGCGGCCTCGATGCAGGCCATCTGCATGCCGAGGCAGATGCCGAAGAAGGGCACGCCGCGCTCTCGGGCGAAGGTGACCGAGGCGATCTTGCCTTCCGAGCCGCGCTCGCCGAAGCCGCCGGGGACGAGGATGCCGTGCACCGGCTCCAGCATCGGGGCGATGTCGCCGTTCGACTCCGAAAAGAGCTCGGCATCGAGCCAGTTGATGCGGACCTTGACGCGGTTGGCGAGGCCGCCGTGGACGAGCGCCTCGGTGAGGCTCTTGTACGCGTCCTGGAGGCCGACATATTTGCCGACGACGCCGATCGTCACCTCGCCTTCGAAATGTTCGAGGCGGTCGAGGATGTCGTCCCAGCGGGAAAGGTCGGGCTCGGGCGCGTCGGCGATGCCGAAGGCGCGCAGGGTCTCGGCGTCAAGCCCTTCGCGGTGATATTGGAGCGGGACGGAGTAGATGCTCTTGGCGTCCAGCGCGGGAATGACCGCTTCCTTCCGGACGTTGCAGAACTGCGCGATCTTGGCGCGCTCGCCGTCGGGTAGCGGGCGGTCGACGCGGCAGAGGAGGAGATCGGGCTGGATGCCGAGGCTGGTGAGATCGCGGACGCTGTGCTGGGTGGGCTTGGTCTTCAGCTCGCCCGCGGCGGCGATGTAGGGGACGAGCGTGGTGTGGATGAAGACGGCGTTCTTCCGCCCCTGCTCGTCGGTGCCGAGGTCGTTGCGGAGCTGCCGGATCGCCTCGATGAAGGGGAGGCTTTCGATGTCGCCGACGGTGCCGCCGATCTCGCAGATGAGGAAGTCGAGGTCGTCCAGCTCGGCGCGGGCGAAGGCTTTGATCTCGTTGGTGACGTGCGGGATCACCTGGACGGTCGCGCCGAGATAGTCGCCGCGGCGCTCCTTGGCGATGATGTCGCGGTAGATGCGGCCGGTGGTGATGTTGTCGGACTGGCGGGCGGGAACGCCGGTGAAGCGCTCGTAATGGCCAAGGTCGAGGTCGGTCTCGGCGCCGTCGTCGGTGACGTAGACCTCGCCATGCTGGTAGGGCGACATCGTGCCCGGATCGACGTTCAGATAGGGGTCGAACTTGCGAATGCGGGCGGTGTAGCCACGCGCCTGGAGAAGCGCCGCAAGCGACGCTGCCATAAGGCCTTTTCCAAGTGAGGACACCACGCCGCCGGTGATGAAAATGAACCGCGCCATGGGAGCTGAGGGTTAGCCGTTGCGTATCCGATTGGGCAAGCCCAATCGGGTGGGGTTGCGGTGAAAAGCGTGTGACTCCCCTCCCACCCGTTCGGGCTGAGCTTGTCGAAGCCCTGCCCTTTTTTCGGACTCCTAAAGGAAAGGACAGCCCTTCGACAAGCTCAGGGCGAACGGAGTTTGAGGTCTACTACTGAGTATTGCCGGCCGGCGCGGCGGGCTCGGGCGTGGGGCGGATCTGGTCGCGGGGGCTCGACTGGTTGACCGGGACGGCGGCGGCGGCGCCGGCGAGCGGATCGTCGGCGAGCGGGACCTGGCCGGTGTTGACCTGGCCGGGGACGGGCGCGGGCTGGCCGATCGGGGTCGTCGGCGACGGGCGGCGCGAGAGCGACGGATCGATGCGCGAGGGCGCGCGGTCGACGGCGGCGAGGCCGGCCAGCGCGATCGAGAGGATCACGAACAGGGTGGCGAGAATGGAGGTGGCGCGGGTGAGGAAGTCCGCGGCGCCGCGCGCCGTCATCAGGCCCGACGTGCTTCCGCCGACACCGAGGCCGCCGCCTTCGGAGCGCTGCATCAGGATAACGGTGACGAGCGAGGCCGCGACGAGGGTCTGGATGATGAGCAGGAAGGTGAACATTTCAGGCTTTCGTGAGGTTTGGGGCGATCTAGGGGAACCGGCGCTGCGGTTCAACCGCGGCCGGCGGCCTCGACGATCGGGACGAACTGGGCGGCGGTGAGGCTGGCGCCGCCGACGAGGGCGCCGTCGACGTCGGGCACCGCGAAAAGCTCGGCTGCATTGTCGCCCTTGACCGAGCCGCCGTAGAGGATGCGGACGGTGGCACCGCGATGAGCGAGGAGCTGCTTCAGCTCGGCGCGGATCGCGGCGTGCATCTCTGCGACGTCGTCCGGGGTTGCGACCTTGCCGGTGCCGATCGCCCAGATGGGCTCATAAGCGATGACGAGCTCGCCCTCTCCTTCCGCGGTCTGCGGGAGCGAGCCCTGGAGCTGGGCGGCGACGACGGTGACCGCCCTGCCCGCCTCGCGCTCCTTGTCGCTCTCGCCGACGCAGAGGATGGTCTGCAGGCCCTGCTTCAAGGCGGCTTCGGCTTTCGACCGGACGGCCTTGTCGCTCTCGCACTGTTCGGCGCGGCGCTCGCTATGGCCGACGATGACGAGGCGGGCGCCGGCATCCTTCAGCATCGCCGCGGAGACGCAGCCGGTATGGGCGCCGCTTTCCTTGCCGTGGCAGTCCTGGCCGCCGATCGGCATTCCGGACGCACGGGCGCGGGCGGGTGCGATGAGCGTGAAAGGCGGGCAGATCGCGACGTCTACACCGGGCGACTTGCGGGCGGCGGCGGCGATCGGGCCCAGCTCGGAGAGCTGCGCCAGGCTGCCGTTCATCTTCCAATTGCCGACCACGAGCTTGCGACGCACTTGCCATTCCCCTTCGCCTGTTCCCACGCGGGGCCTAGCAAGCGTATCGCCCCGCGCCAAGCTTGCCGGGCGGCGGCGCCTTTCCTATGACGCTCGCCACGGCGCCGATGCCGCCCTGCCCTTCATTCACGGACAGCTGATGATCTCGTTCCTCCGCAAAGGCCTTTCCTCCTGGCTGGTGCTCGCCATTCTGGGATTGGTGATGATCGCCTTCGTCGTCACAGGCGTCGCGAGCCCCGGCGGGAGTCCACTGGCGGGCGGCGGGCAACGGCTGGTGAGCGTGGGCGACGAGAGCGTCAGCTCGGTCGAGATCGCCGACCAGGTCAACCGCCAGCTCGAGCGGCTGCGCCAGCAGCAGCCGGAGCTCGATATCGGCGCCTTCTTCCGGGAGGGTGCGTTCGAGGAGATCGTGCGGCAGGTGATCGGCCAGAAGGCGCTGCTGGTATTTGGCCGCGAGCAGGGCCTCGCCGCGTCCAAGCGGATGGTCGATGCCGAAATTGCGAGCATCCCCGCTTTCCAGAACCTGGCCGGCCGCTTCGATCAGGCGACGTTCCAGCAGGCGCTGCAAGGCGAGCGTATGACGGAGCAGGACCTGCGGCGCGACATCGAGAGCGGCCTGATCGCTCGCCAGCTGCTGATCCCCGTGCAGGGATCGCCCTTCGTGCCGCAGGAAATGGCGGTGCAATATGCCAACCTGCTGCTCGAACAGCGCAGCGGCAGCGTTGGCCTGGTGCCGGCGGCCGTGTTCGCGACGGCCGCGCCGCCGACGGAAGCTGAAGTGGCCGCCTTCTACCGGCAGAATCAGGGGCGCTACACGATTCCCGAGCGGCGGGTGCTGCGTTATGCCGCCTTCGGACCCGATCAGGTCGCGGCCCAGGCGCGCGCCACCGAGGCCGAGGTGCAGGCCTTCTACCGCGCCAATGCCGCGCGCTACGGCGCCAAGGAGACGCGGACGCTGAGCCAGGTCGTCCTTCCGGACCAGGCCGCCGCCCGCGCATTCGCGGCCAAGCTCGCGGCCGGCACCAGTTTTGCCCAGGCCGCGCAGCAGGCCGGTTTCAGCGAGGCCGACACGCGCATCGGCGACCAGGATCGGGCGCAGCTCACGCGGCTCACCTCCCCGGCGGTGGCGAATGCCGCCTTCGGCGCGGCGGAGGGCGCGGCCACTGCGCCGGTCCAGTCGCCGCTCGGCTGGCACGTCGTGCGGGTGGATGCGATCAAGCGCACCGCGGCCACTCCGGTGGAGGCCGTGCGCGGCGAGATAGAGCAGCAGATCGGCCAGCAAAAGGCGCAGGAAGCGCTCGCGACCCTGGTCACGCGCATCGAGGATGCGCTGGGCGGCGGGGCAAGCCTCGAGGAAGTGGCTCGCACCGAGCGGCTCCAGCTGGTGGAAACCCCGCCGCTCACCGCGACCGGGCAGAATCCGGGCGCCGCGGGCTGGCAGATCCCGCCGGACGTGCAGCCGCTCCTCAGCGGGCTGTTCCAGATGGAGCCGGACGAGGACCCCACCGTCGAGGCGATCTCACCCGGGCGCTACGCCATCGTGGCGCCGGGCCGGGTGATCGCGGCGGCGCCCCCTCCCCTGGCGCAGATCCGCGAGCTGGTGGCACAGGACCTGGTTCGGCAACGCGCGTCAGAACAAGCGCGGGCGGTGGCGAACACGATCGTCGGGCGCATCAACGGCGGCATGCCGGCCGCCCAGGCCTTTGCCGGAGCGGGCGTGCGACTGCCCGCGGTCGAGCGGGTCAGCTCGCGGCGCATCGACATCGCACGGCCCGGCCAGCCGGTGCCGCCGCCGCTGGCGATGATGTTCAGCCTCGCGCGCGGCAAGGCGCGTCTCCTGGAGGCGCCGAATGGACAGGGCTGGTTCGTGGTTCATCTGGAGACCACGGTCCCCGGCAATGCCGCGGGCCAGACGGGCCTCATCCAGGCGACCCGCACGCAGTTCCAAGGCGCGCTCGGCGACGAATATGCCGCGCAATTCAACCGCGCGGTCCAGAGCGGCCTGAAAGTCGAACGCGACGAAGCGGCGATCACGCAGGTGAAGCGTCAGCTCCAGAGCGGACAGCCGGTTCAATAGTCCGGGCGTGATCCTGGTCGTCGACAATTATGACAGCTTCACCTGGAATATCGTCCATTATCTGCGCGAGCTCGGCGCGGAGGTGCGGGTGGTGCGGAACGACGAGGTTGGCGTGGCGGAGGCGATGGGCAGCGGGGCGGCAGGGTTCCTGATCTCGCCGGGACCGGGCACGCCCGATGAGGCCCGCGTGTCGCTGGAGCTTGTCGCCGCGTGCGCGGAGGCGCGGCGGCCTCTTTTGGGGGTGTGTCTCGGGCATCAGGCGATCGCGCGGCATTTCGGCGGGCGCGTCGGCCGCGCGGCGCGGTTGATGCACGGCAAGACATGCGACGTGGAGCATGACGGGACCGGGATGTTCGCGGGGCTGCCCTCCCCGTTCGTGGCGACGCGCTATCATTCGTTGGCCGTGTCGGAGGATGGGCTGCCAGACTGCCTCGCGGTGAACGCGACCGCGGCCGATGCGACGGTACAAGGGATCCGGCATCGCGAGCTGCCGATCCATGGCGTGCAGTTCCACCCGGAAAGCGTAGCCAGCGAGCATGGCCACGAACTGCTCGGCAACTTCCTTCGGCTGGTGCAGGTTTCGAGCGCGAGCTAGAGAGGTTTTCTGCTGGTTCGTCACCAATTCCCGTTCGTATCGAGGGACTTAACCCAACCTCGTCCTAGAACGAGCGCTCCAGGCGGCTCAGCAGGCTGCGGGCCGGGCTCGGCTTCGGCTCGGAGGCGACGCTGCCTTCGTCGAGTCGGCTGACGCGCGCAAAGAGGTCCTGACTTGCCCGAACGAGGTTGAGCGCGCCCTCGGGAAGCTTGTCGATCACGCTAGGGTCGCTGACTGGAGCATCGCCGAGGCGACGTGCCTTGGCGCGGCCCTGCGCGGAGGTGAGTTCGCCCGTTTCGATCGCGCGCTCGGTGAGCAGCCACGCGATGATGTGCATCAGCCGCGTCGTGACCTTCAGCGACTCGACCGAGAAGCCGACGCGCAACAGCGGATCGAGCGCCATCCGTTCGTCCTTGCCGTTGCGGTCGAAATAAGCGCGGGCCTCATCGGCAAGCAGCATCGCCTCCACATAAAGCGAGTCGACGAGCTTGGGGGTAAGGCGGGCGCGGATCGGCTGGGTGGTCATATGCGGACCTTGCCACAGCGCCGAACCAGCGGGAACGGCGAAAGAAGATGAATGTGCAGCCGTCCCGCGGCTGAACAGATGATCAGGCGATGATGTCGGGGATCAACAGGTCCTGAAGCGCGCCGATCTCGTCCTTGATCCTGAGCTTACGCTTCTTGAGGCGGGCGAGCTGGAGCTGGTCGGAAGCCGGCGCGACGCGCAGCGCCTCGATGGCATCGTCGAGATCGCGATGCTCCATCCGTAGCACCGCCAGGCGCGCCGAAATGGCCGCTTCGTCCGCAGTTCTGTTGTTCATCCCCACTCGCGCTACTCGCCGCTACTCAACGCCCCTCAGCTGGGTTATAGATAGAGCATCAACGGGTCGTCGTATATATCGGGCGCCCGTTCGACCCGAGCGAGACAATCACCGCCAAAAAGGTATTTCGATCGTCCACCAAGAGCAAAGCCAAAGGAGATGGGAATGCAGAACGCGCATATCTCGGCACTGCAGAGCAAGCATGCTGACCTCGATGCCCGCATCAGTCAGGAAAATTTGCGACCGCACCCGGATGATGTGACGCTCTCCCGGCTCAAGAAGGAAAAGCTCCGGGTCAAGGAAGCGATCATCGGTATCGCCTAAGGGGCGGACGCCGGGGGGCGCGGTTGCGTCCGGCGTGAAATGAGCTGCACGGCGCCACCTTTTGCGCGGTCGAATGCCACCTCGAGCCATCTGCGAAAGAGCTTCAGGCGGCAATCGACCGCCTCGCCGACGCGGCAGGGCTCCGTCTGATAGCTTCTGCCGAGATCGGTGCGCACCCCTCCACCATTCACTGGTGGGCCTGCTATTTTTATGTCTGCTTGCGACTTATTGCGGACATTTCCCTAGCTTCAACCGAACTCCGCGATGGCTTCCTCACAGAAAAAATGCGACCCGCCCAAGCGTACAAGAAGAAGGTCGGCCTGTGGCAGAGAATTGGTCAAGACGTTGTGCGGCACGGACTGGCGCATCAATTCATCCGACACGATTTGCCTGATCGCCTCAGGGCCTCTCGCAACCAAATAGGACGTGGAGGCGGTAATCTCCTGAAAGCGCTGCAGTTGCCCCGTATCCATGTTTAAGAACTCTCGCGCCGATGTCGGGACTCCCGCCTCCCAAAGGTAATCCTCCACGAGGGCGTAGAGACGGAAAGCATCGACTAGCGGAGCATGGCAGTATACTGAGTAGATCGCTGGACAGGCCCATTCATGCTCGTCGAGAGCGCCCACTTGGAATTCTTCCAGCGCTTCGTCCTCCTCGAAATCGAGAATGGTCCCTGTGTCGAGGCTTCCGCCAGCAACACCACGAAAGACAAGGACAAGCTGTTCCTCACTGCCAGTCCACTTATCTTCCCGCCACCATGGATGACCTGTGACCGTCAGTCGCAGTTCCCGGTTTGACAGGATGGCCGATGAAAGACGGCTCGGATGGATGATCTCTCTGCTACGGAGCAACTCAGTTAGCTTCATCCACCTCTCACCAGCAACCCGGCGCGGGGATGTAGGGCACGGAGACGGGTTGTTATCAAGTCGGGCAATCTCCGGTTTCCCCCACTTCAGACATTCGGCTCACGTCTGCTAGCCACCCATATGGACAATTGCCCCGCGCCCGGCCTTGCATTCGGTGCTGCGGCGGCGAGGAAACGGTGCACATCGTCAAAGAGACGCGGCCGTATTCTCACGGCTGCAGGGCTCCGTCCCTCCCAGCGTCGCGGCGGGCTGCCACGTCGACTCCACACGCTCCGGGACGATGCATCCTCCCCTGCCGAGACAGGGGAGGATGAAGGTCAATCGTCGCGGGAGACGCGCTCGTTGCGCTCGTGCCGCTCCTGGGCCTCGACCGTCATGGTCGCCACCGGACGCGCCTCGAGGCGGGCGAGCGAAATCGGCTCGCCGCTCACTTCGCAAAAGCCATATTCGCCCTGCTCGATGCGGCGAAGCGCCGAGTCGATCTTGGAGATGAGCTTGCGCTGCCGGTCGCGGGTGCGGAGTTCGATCGCCCAGTCGGTCTCGCTCGAGGCGCGGTCGGTGAGATCGGCTTCACGCATCGGCCCGCTCTTCAGCTGGGTCATGGTGTCGCGCGATTCCTTGACGATCGCTTCCTTCCAATTGAGCAGCTTCTGCCGGAAATATTCCAGCTGCACCGGGTTCATGAATTCCTCGTTGGCAGTCGGGCGGTAGCCCGCTGCGGGGATGCCCCCGCGCGCCGAACCATATTGTTCGTAGATGTCGCTGATTGCCGTCGCCATAACCCCTCCGCATGCTGCGGCCCGGCGGTAACGGTCCGGTCCGCGAACCTTGGACACCGCCCCGCATCTTATGTTGCGGGAATCGTCGGCGCTTGCCCCACGGCGCCTATACGCATGGGAAGGCACTGAAACAAGTCACTCTAATCACGGTCGAAACGGTTTCGCCATTTCGGGAGCGGGCGTGACATATTTGTCGAATTTACCGGTGCGTGTCTGGGGTCAGCAAAAGCCGAGTCGCGCGAGTCCGACTCACCCGGCGCGGATTGGGGTAAAGCGCGGCGCAGCCGCCGTGTTAACCATGTTTGGAAGTCAAGTAGGGATCCGGACAAGTGCAGGACCGCTCTAACTCTGTGCAGTTCTGGGACGGAAGCTCTGCGGAGCCCCGATTCCCGGCGTCTTTACCCTAAGTTGATGGTAAACAACCTTGCGCTTCAGAGCGGCTTTGGCATGTGTCAAAACTAGTTAGAGGCAGCTTTCGAGTAGTAGACCCCCCTTCTACTCGAGGCGGCCCATCAGAAACAGGGTGCCTATTATGTCGGTCAAGATGGCATTGTCGAAGCTCTGCGCTTGCACCGCCGGAGGAGCGATCATCGGCGGCGGCGCAGTGCACATGGCAGCGAACCCGCCGGCACGGCCTGCGCTCATCCAGAAAGCGCATGCGAAGCCGGCCGATTATTACAAGACCAAGACGAAGACCAAGGCCAGGCGGGTCGAGCGAGTCGAGCGGGTGCAGCGCACCGCGTGCGTGACGACGC
>NZ_CADCWD010000042.1 GCF_902806315.1 uncultured Sphingosinicella sp. | reverse complement strand
GCTGGTCCTTGGCCGAGCGTATGGCTGCCGAGAAGGAGAGCTTCGGCTTCTACTTCTCCGCCCATCCGGTGGACAATTACCGGCACCTCGCTCTCGCGCATGGTTCGCGCACCTTTGCCGAAATGGGCGCGCTTCCGGCTCCCGCCGACGGCGGTCGCTCCGCCGGCGTGATGGCCGGCCTCGTCGAGGAGGCGCGCTGGCGCACGTCGGCCAAGGGCCGCCGCTACTTAATGGCGACCTGCTCGGACTCGTCCGGCCAGTTCGTCGCCACCGTGTTCGATGATGCCGTGGCCGCGCAGGTCGAGGAGGCTGCCAAGGCGGGCGGCTGCGGGCTGCTTCAGGTCGAACTCGACCGCCGGCCCGGCGAGGAAGCGCCGCGCGTGACGATCCGCGGCATCCAGGGCTTCGAGACCCTTTCCCGCCGCACCCGCCTCCAGCTCGAAGTCGAGGTGGACGGGCCGGATGCGGTTCGTCGCCTCGCCCAAGCCGTGTCGAGCGAGCGCGGCGGCAACGGACAGCTTCGCCTCCGCGCGAGAATGGACGAGGGCGAGGCGCAGCTCATCCTCGGCCGCGATTTCCTGCTCGACGCGGAGATGGCGGCCCGCATCGAGCGGATCGATGGAGTCACCTTTGTCCGCCTCGCTGTCGCCGAACCGCCCCGGCTTGCGCTGGTCTCCTAGGCCGACATAGACTGCTCTCCAAAAGAGGAGGGTGTATGCTTGGCGGGATGCAGGATTGGCCGCTCCGGATCATGCGGCTGCTCGACCATGCGGAGCGGGAGCACGGGCCCCGCGAGATCGTGTCGCTTTACGCGGCCGGAAATACGGAGCGCACCAACTGGATCGGCGTCGCCCGCGACGCGCGGCGGCTCGCCAAGGCGCTGGAGCGGCTCGGCATCAAGAAGGGTGATCGCGTCGCGACGCTGGCGATGAACCATGCCCGGCACCTCGTCGCATGGTATGGCACGATCGGAATGGGCGGGGTGCTTCACACCATCAACCCGCGCCTGTTCGCGGACCAGCTCATCTACATCGCCAATCACGCCGAAGACCGGGTGCTCTTCTATGATCAGGCATTCGCGCCTTTGGTCGAGAAGATGAAGCCGCACTGGAAGACGATCGAACATTATATCTGCTTCGATCCCGCCGAGGGCTCCGGGTTCGAGGATCTGATCGCCGGCGAAGATGGCGATTACGCGTGGGTGGAAGGGGATGAGCGCGAGCCGGCGATGCTCTGCTACACCAGCGGCACCACCGGCCACCCGAAGGGCGTGCTCTACGAGCATCGCTCGACCGTCCTCCATGCTCTGATGGAAGTCAGCACCGACTGCCTCGAACTTTCCGCGCGCGCGGTCGGGCTGCCGATCGTGCCAATGTTCCACGCCGCCGCCTGGGGCATGCCGTTTGCGGCGCCTCTGGTCGGCATGAAACTCGTCTTCTCCGCCGATTACACGCCGAAGGTGATGTGCGATCTCATGCGGGCGGAGAAGGTCACCCACAGCGCCGGCGTGCCGACCGTCTGGCTCGCGATGATGCAATATGTCGAAGCGACGGGTGAGGACCTGGCCGATCTCAGGGTGGTGACGATCGGCGGATCAGCCGCGCCGCGATCCATGATCCGCTTCTTCATGGAACGCGGCCTTCGCGTCGGCCACGCTTGGGGCATGACGGAGATGTCGCCGATCGGCACCATCGGCGCGCCCCCGGCGGACTGGCACGAGTTCAGCGACGAGGAGCAGCTCGACTATATTGCGCGCCAGGGAAGGGTGCCGTTCGGCGTCGAGTTACGGATCGTGGACGACGAGGGCGCCGTGCTGCCCCGCGACGGCAAGGCCTCTGGGCGGCTTCAGGCGCGCGGCCCGTGGATCATCGAACGTTATTTCCAGGACGAGAGCGGCCCCGCCGTCGACGCGGAGGGCTGGTTCGACACGGGCGATGTCGCCATCCTCCACCCCGACGGCACCATGCAGATCACCGACCGCGCCAAGGACGTGATCAAGTCCGGCGGCGAATGGATCAGCTCGATCGAGCTCGAGAATGCGGCCGTCGGCTGCCCGGGCGTGGCCGAAGCCGCCGCCGTCGGCGTCTACCACCCGAAATGGGACGAGCGTCCGATCCTGCTGGTGGTCAAGAAAGCTGAAGCCGACGTCACGCCCGATACGATCCGCGAGCATCTCGGCACCTGTGTCGCCAAATGGTGGCTCCCTGACGAGATCGTCTTCGTAGAGAGCCTCCCGCACACGGCTACGGGCAAGCTGCTCAAGACCGCGCTGAGAGAGCAGTACAAGGACTATAAGCTGGCCACGGCGGCCTGAAGGTGAGGCAAGGGTGCTCGTCCTGAGCGATGTTCGTGCGCTTATAGAAGCCGCATCTGCGGCCCATCCGGCGGCCTGAACAAATCCGTCCGGAGCACCACTCGCTCCTGCTCCAGCCCATATCGCCTCACCGCTTTTTCGAAGCGCGTGCGCAGCAGGTCGGCCCAGGGGCCGAAGCCCTGCATGCGGGTGAACCAGTTGGCGTCATTGTCCTTGCCGCCGCGCAGCGACTGGATGATGCTCATCACCTTGCCCGCGCGCTCGGGATAATGCTCTTCCAACCAGGCGCGGAACAGCGGCGCCACTTCGTGCGGCAGCCGCACGGGCAGGTAGAAGCAGCCATCCGCCCCCGCTTCCGCCGCGGCTTCTACCAGTTGCTCCAGCTCATAGTCGGTGATCCCGGGTACCACCGGCGCGATGGCCACCCAGACCGGCACGCCCGCTTCCTTCAGCCGTTTCACCGCCGCCAGCCGCTTCCTGGCGGCCGGCGCGCGCGGCTCCAGCGTGCGCGAGATTTCGGGGGTGAGTGAGGTCACCGAAAGCGCCACGCTGACGATACCGAGCCGCGCCATTGGCTCGAGCAAGTCGAGGTCGCGCAGCACCCGGTCAGACTTGGTCGTGATCGTCAGGGGATGCCGCGTCTCCAGCAGCACCTCGACGCAGCTCCGAGTGATCCGCCACTTCGCCTCAATCGGCTGATAGGGATCCGTGTTCGTCCCCATCGCGATCGGCCGCGGGCTGTAGCCTTTCTTGCCCAGCTCCTCCCGGAGCAGCTTGGCCGCGTCCGGCTTGGCGAACAGCTTGGTCTCGAAGTCGAGGCCCGGCGACAGATCGTGGAACGCATGGCTCGGCCGCGCGAAGCAGTAGATGCAGCCATGCTCGCAGCCTCGATAGGCGTTGATCGAGCGATCGAAGCCGACATCCGGCGAAATGTTTCGCGCGATGATGGTCTTCGGTTTTTCGACCGTCACGGTCGTGCGGAGCGGGGGCGGCGCCTCATCGAGCTCCTCACGGGCATCGAGCCAGTCCCCGTCAGCCTCGCGCACCGCCAGCCCGAAGCGCGTCGGCGTCCGGTTCTCGGGGGCACCGCGTCCTGCAACTGCATCGGGGCGACTCATCCCGGCACGATGCGCCGGAAGGCGGAACAAATCAAGAACTCACAAGCAGCTTCGAGTTTACTTGGTCTGGACAGCCGCCGTCCGCTGCCGCTCGTCCAGCCGCACCGCCGATGCACCGGGGAGCCCAGGAAACCGCGGCCACATCCCTTGCGCAAGTGCGGTCCGGCTGCCGGCTTCGCGTCCCGCTTTCTGCTCGTAAATCCAGTAGTTCCTGAGCACGATAGGCACGTAACCGCGCGTCTCCCAGTAAGGGATGCTCTCGATGTAGAGCAGCGGATCGCCCTTATCCATCGCGCGAGCATTCCATTCCGCCACCGGCGCGGGGCCGGCATTGTAAGCGGCGATCACCTTGAGCAGCAAGCCCCCGGTCGCGTGATAGTCGCGCAGATATTCGAGATACGACTGGCCGAATTCGAGGTTTGAAGCCGGATCGGTCAGCTGCGACGCATTGAACGGCTCGCCCCGCGCCCGGGCCACGTCCCCCGCGGTTCCGGGCCGCACCTGCATCAGCCCCGTCGCGCCGGCGGGGCTCACGACACGGGTGCGGAAGTTGGATTCCTGCAGCGTGTGCGCGAAGGCGAGCGCCTTGTCGACGCGCCAGCCGCGGGAGGGTTGCCAGTCCGGCATCGGATAACGCGCGCCGAAATTGACGCTCGCGCCGCGCGGCGCGTTGTGCGCCAGGAAAAATTGGGTCGAGGCGAGATTGAGATCGTCGGCAAGGTGGATGAGGGCGTGATGGTCCGCCGATCCGCCGATTTTGGCCTGGTGCTTGATGAACTCGGCGGCAAGCTCGTCCTCGCCGATCTCGGCCAGCGCGATCGCCGCCTTTACGTTCGGCTTGTGCGAAACGCGCTGCCACTCGGCGTCGCGATAATCGTGGAGCCCGTCGGGATTGGCGACCGCGATGCCGAGCGCCCGCTGGGCAAGCATGCCGTAGAAGGTCTCCTTGATCCGCGAGGCGGTGCGGAGGCGCTGCTGCACGCGCTCGGGCCGGCCGCACATCATGTCGGCTCGCGCGGCCCAGTAATTGCCGGCCGCCATCAGCTCGGCATCGCCGGAGCGGGAGCCGACAAGCGCGAACGCCTCGGCCGCGGCATTGCAGTCCTTCATCCGCCACGAAGCCAGACCGGATACCCAGGCGCCCTGGATCGCCCACTCGCCCATGCCGACGCGGGCGCGCTCGGCCAGAAGCCGTGCAGACGCGTCATTCCCGACGATGTAGTAAGACCATGCGACACGCTGCTCATATTCGGTGCGAGCTTCCGGCGTGAGCTGGGCCTGCCACTCGCTCAGCACCGCTTCCGCCTCGTTCGGTCGGTTGTCGACGATCAGCGGCTGAATGATCGCCTCGAGCTGCGCGGCGGCCGGATCGCCGTTCACGCTCTTGGCACGCTCGCGCCGCGGCTGGCTGCCCGCCCACACGAGGACCTCGGCGTTCGGGAGCAGCGGAAGCTCGGTGGCGCCGCGGGTGGTGGCGAGTCGCCCAAGCTGCGGCGCCTGCGGCAGGTCCGGCGCCTGCGCGAGCAGCGGCATCAACTGATCCAACGTCGCAGTCGGCGATCCCTTTGCGAGATACAGCTCGGCGCGCGCAACTGCGTGCAGCGGGCCCGTTCCCATAGCGTCCAGGCGGGCTGAGGCCGACGCCCAGTCGGACGCCTTTAACGCCGCAAACACTTCGCGATAGTTGCTGCGCTCCGATGGGGTCAGCACGACGGGCTCAACGATCCGCGAAACAAGCGCGGGCGTGGCGGAGACATCGGCCGCGAGGGCAGGGGCGATGGGCGAAGTGAATGCTGCGGCGAGCAGCAGAGCGCGGATCTTTGTCATCCTTGCAGTCCTTGCATCAACAATTGGAGGTCGGCCCAGGCATGCGCCTTGGCCGAGGGCTGCTTGAGCAGATAGTCGGGCGGGATCGTTACGATCGTCCTAATCGGCCCCGCATGGGTCTGGACTTCGTGCCAGCGCCCGCGCGCCTGCGACATGCCCATTCCGAGCAAAGCCTTGGACGGGGCATCGCCGAAAAGGAGGAGCGCGCGGGGTGCGGCGAGGCCGATATGATGCCTGGTGAGCGCAGCGCACTGGCTCGCTCCCTCAGTTGAATGCCGCCCGTCGGGAGACCGCAGGCAGGAGATCGAGGCGAGATAGATGGAGCTGCGGTCCCGCCCGATGGCGGCGAGCATCCGGTCGAACAGCTTCCCCGCGGCGCCGGAAAGGAGCGTCCCCGCGGCGCAATCCTCTGCGGCCGGCATGTCCGTCAGCATCATCAGTTCCGAGGCGGGGTCACCGGACGGACACACGCGGCGCGCGGCCGGCGAGGCATAAGGAAGCTTGTCATGATCCCGCAAATAGGCGCGGAACAGCTCCAGTTGGCCTGGCAAAGCGGCTGGCGCGGGATCGGCGGGAGCGGTCACGGGCGGTGCCTTGGCCGTCGGGCGCAGCCAGTCGCGCGGCTCCTCGTCGATCATCACATCGACGCCCGCATCGGCCCACCATTGCAATGCGCTCAGCGCCGCCGGCGAGATGGTATCGCTTCCCCGCTCCATCGCGCCGCATTGAGTCCGCCGAAGGCGGGCTGGTCAACCGCAAACGGGCTGCTTATCTGCCAGTCGTTGGTCGTTTGCGACAAAAGGGACGGCCCCGAAACGGAGAGCATGAATGCCCGAACGGGAATCGATGGCTTATGATGTGGTGATCGTTGGCGCGGGGCCTGCCGGTCTTTCCGCGGGCATCCGCCTCAAACAGCTCGCCAATGAAGCGGGCCGCGAGATCTCCGTCTGCATCCTTGAGAAGGGCTCGGAAGTCGGCGCGCACATCCTCTCGGGCGCGGTGCTCGATCCGCGCGCGCTCGACGAACTGCTCCCGGATTGGCGCGATCTCGACAGCCCGATCAACGTGCCCGTCGTCGAGAACCATCACTGGGTGCTGACGCGCACCAAGAAATACGAGATGCCGCACGCGCTCCTGCCGCCCTTCATGAGCAACAAGGGCACCTACACTGGCTCGCTCGGCAATGTCTGCCGCTGGCTGGCCGGGCAGGCGGAGGCGCTCGGCGTCGAGATCTTCCCCGGTTTCGCCGCCGCCGAGGTTCTCTTCCACGACAATGGCGCGGTGAAGGGCGTCGCCACCGGCGACATGGGCGTCGCGCGGGACGGCACCCATAAGCCCGACTACCAGCCTGGGATGGAGCTGCACGGCAAATACACCTTCTTCGCTGAGGGCGCGCGCGGTCACCTCACCAAGGAAGTGAAGCGCATCTTCAATCTGGATGCGAACAGCCAGCCACAAGTCTATGGGATCGGCCTCAAGGAGCTGTGGGACATTCCGCCCGAGAACCACGTGGCCGGCCGCGTCATCCACACTCAGGGATGGCCCTTGGACGACGCCTGGGGTGGCGGCTTCATCTACCACCAGGCCAACAACCAGGTCGCGATCGGCTTCGTGGTCGCGCTCGATTACCGCAATCCTTATCTCTCGCCCTTCGAGGAGTTCCAGCGCTTCAAGCAGCATCCGGGCGTGCGGGCGATCCTGGAGGGCGGCCGCCGCGTCTCCTACGGCGCCCGGGCGATCAACGAGGGCGGCTACCAGGCCATCCCGCAGCTCGCTTTCCCGGGCGGCGTGCTGATCGGCTGCTCGGCCGGCTTCGTGAACGTGCCGCGCATCAAGGGCAGCCACACGGCGATGAAGTCCGGCATGCTCGCCGCCGAAGCCGCCTTCGAAGCGCTTGCTGCCGATCGCGAGGGCGACGCGCTTCAGGCCTATGACGATGCGCTCCATTCCAGCTGGGTCGCCGACGAGTTGAAGAAGGTCCGCAATGTCCAGCCGATGGTCGCCAAGTTCGGCGGCACCGCCGGCACACTAACAGCCGGAATCGACATGTGGATGCGCACGCTGAAGATCGGGCTGCCGTTCACGCTGCGGCACCATCCGGACAATGAGACGCTCTACCGCCGCGACGTGGTGAAGCCGATCGCCTATCCCAAGCCGGACGGCGTGATCAGCTTCGACAAGCTCTCCTCCGTGTTCCTGTCGAACACCAATCATGAGGAGGATCAGCCGATCCACCTGACGCTCAAGGACCCGAACGTCCCTGTCGAGATCAACCTCGCCGAATTCGCCGGCCCGGAGCAGCGTTACTGTCCGGCAGGCGTTTACGAATATGTGGAGGAAGCGGGCCGTCCGCGCCTCCAGATCAACGCGCAGAATTGCGTCCACTGCAAGACATGTGACATCAAGGATCCCACCCAGAACATCAACTGGGTGGTTCCGGAAGGCGGCGGAGGACCCAATTATCCCAACATGTAAGCGCCTCCTGATCGCCGTGACTGCAGGGGCACTGCTGGTGCCGCTGGCGCCCGCCGCTGCGACCATCGACGATCGCGCCCAGCTCAGCGCCTATGCGCGCGCCCGGGCCGCCGACAGCTTCGGCGCTTCGGGCGATGCGGCGCGGGACTATGCCGCCGCGCTCGCTTTCTCGCCTGACAATGCGATCCTCGCCGCCCGCACGATGAGCCAGGCCATAGCCGCCGGAGACCGCGCGCTGGCCTTGAGTTCGGCCCGGATCCTCGAGCGCTCCGGCATGCTCGCGCCCGACGCGCGACTGCTGCTGCTGGGCGAAGCGGTGCGGACGAAAAAGTGGAAGGTCGCCTCGGCCCACGCGGACGCGATTGCGAAGGACGAAGTCTTCTCCTTCATGAGCCCGGTCCTTCGCGCCTGGATCGCGCTTGAGACGCGCGGCGATCCGCTGAAGATGCTCGATACGGCCGCCTCGCACCCGCTGGCGGCGAGCTATGCCGCCGAGCACCGGCCGCTGATCCTCATCGCCATCGGCCGCGCGCAAGACGGGGTCGCCGCTCTGCTCAAGAGCAGCGAAGGGGCAGGGGCCCGCGCCGCCCGCCTCCGCATCGCTGCCGCCGCCTACCTCGCTCGCAAGCGCGACCGGGATCGTGCGCTGCTTTTGCTCGAAGGCGACGCCGAGCCCGTCCGCGTCGCCCGCAGTCTCGTGGAGCGGCGCAAGACGGTGCCGGGCCAGATTGGCGGTGCCCGTGCCGGAATCGCCGAGTTCCTGGTGCGCGTGGCCGTCGATCTCCAGCGGCAGAACGCCATCGCAATCGCGCTCACCCATGCCCGGCTTGCGACCTTCCTTGCGCCGGAGAATAGCGAGACGTGGCTCGTCACCAGCGAGCTTCTCTCCACCCAGCGGCAGCACCGGGCCGCGCTCGCGGCCCTTGCCAACGTGCCCGCCACCGATCCATTCGGGACCGCCGCAATTGACGCCCGCGTCAAATATCTGCTCGCGACCGAAGACAAGCAGACCGCGCTTGCCGAAGCGGAAGCGAAGGTGAAGGCCGGCGCCCCCGCCAGTGCCGATTGGGTGCGCCTTGGCGAGCTCTATGGCGAGCTCCAGCGATTCGAGGACTCGGCGCGCGCTTATTCGCAAGCAATTGCGGTCGCCGACCCGACTTCCGCGGCGCAGCCTGTCTGGGCGCTGTGGCTACTTCGTGGAAGCGCCCTCGACCAAGCCGAAAACTGGCCCGAGGCCAAGGCCGCCCTCCAGGAGGCGTATAAGCTCGCCCCCAACCAACCGCTCGTGCTCAACTATCTTGGCTATGCCCAGCTGGAACGACGCGAGAACTTGGCCGAGGCCGAGAAGCTCATCCAGGAAGCGAGCCGCCTCCAGCCCGAGGATGCGTCGATCACGGACTCGCTCGGCTGGACTCATTATATCCGCGGCAATCTCCCCAAGGCGATCGAGCTGCTGGAGGTTGCGGTCGCCGGCCAGCCGGGCGACCCGGCCATTAACGAGCATCTCGGCGACGCTTATTACACGGCCGGCCGGCGCTACGAGGCGCGCTATGCCTGGCGGGCGGCCTTGCTCCATGCGGAAGAAGATGCGGCCAAGCGCCTGCGCGCCAAGATCGAGGCCGGGCTGAAGCCGGAGCTCGCCTCGCCCTGATGCGCAAGTGATGGACGAGACCGCTTACGCCAAGCTCAACCTGGCGCTCCACGTCCGCGCCCGCGAGCCGGACGGCTATCACCGTATCGAGACGCTCTTCGCCTTTTGCGAAGACGGCGACGGCCTGAGCGTTGCCGAGGCCGACGAGCTGGCGCTGTCGGTCACCGGTCCGTTCGCATCCGCGCTTCAGGGTGAGAGCGACAATCTCGTCACTCGAGCGGCAACCGCGTTGAGGCAGCGTTTCGGTGTAAGGGCGGGAGCGGCATTGACGCTCGACAAGCAGCTCCCGATCGCTTCGGGCATCGGCGGAGGCTCGGCCGACGCCGCCGCCGCGCTCCGCCTGCTCGACCGCTGGTGGCAGCTCAACGCTCCCGAAGCAGTGCTGAATGAAATCGCCGGCTCACTCGGCGCCGACGTTCCCGCCTGCCTCGTCAGCGAAACTGCGCGCGGGGAGGGTAGGGGCGATCGCCTGACGCGCGTCGATTTCAGCGTCGGCGGCACGCCGGCCTTGCTGGTCAATCCCGGCGTAGCGGTTCCGACGAGCGCCGTTTTCCGGGCCTGGGACGGCGTCGATCGCGGCCCTCTCCCGGCCGGCTCGCTCGCGGGTGCGCGCAACGACCTTGAAGCTCCAGCGCTGACCATCGCACCCGTCATCCGGGATGTGGTCGAAAGCCTCGCACGCATTTCGGGGGTCTCGCTCGTCCGCATGTCGGGATCGGGCGCCACCTGCTTCGCCTTGTTCGCGGACGAGCCCTCCCGTGACCTTGCCCGCCGCGCCATCGCCGCCGAGCATCCGCTCTGGTGGCAGCTCGCAACCCGGCTCCGCTGACCGATGTTCGAGCTTCACATTGACGGACCTGTCGCCCGCCTCCGGCTCTCAAAACCCGAGACTCGCAATGCCATCCCGCTCTCCGGCTGGGCGAAACTCGGCGACAGGGCCGAGGAGGCGGGGTCGGCGGGCGCTCAGGTCCTCATACTCAGCGGCATCCCGGGCGGCGCCTTTTGCTCGGGAGCGGATATTTCGGACTTCGATGCTTTCGCCGACCCCGGGGCACGCACCGCCTTCCGGCTCGCGATCCGCTCCGGTCTCGACCGCCTCCGCGCCGGCATCCCCAGCATCGCCGTGGTGGAAGGTGCCTGCTACGGCGCCGGAGTTGCAGTCGCCATGGCTTGCGACATCCGCTTCGCCGGAGCCGACGCGCAATTCGCGATCACACCCGCAAAGCTCGGCATCTCCTACCCGCAGGAGGACGTCCACCGTCTCGTCTCACTGGTCGGCGCCGGCCAGGCGGCACGCCTGCTGCTCGGCGCGCAGAGCATCGGCGGAGAGGAGGCGGAGCGGATCGGTCTGGTCGAGCGCTTCCTTCCCGCATCTGTCGACGAGGAAGTCGAATCGAACGCACGCGCAATCGCTGCGAACGATCCGGAAAGCCTCAGGACCCTGAAGCGCGGCCTCGCTTTGGCAAGCTCCGGCGTGCCCAGCGACGCCCAACAGGACCGCAGCTTCGAAGCGCTGCTCGGCTCGGATGCTTTGATCCAGCGGCTCGCAGCCTACCGCAGCCGCCCGCGCCGATGACCTTGCCTCTCCCTCTGCCCTGGATCAGAAGAGCGGGCATGAGGCTTTCGATTTTCGCACCGCTCCTCCTGCTGTCCGCCTGCGGTGAGCGAGATCCCGAGGCCGAGCAGCAGGCTATCAAAGCCGAGCAGACGGCGGTGGCGAGAGCGTCGGACGACGGCATAGACTGCGCCCTGGCGGGCGCAGAGGGGTTCGAACGCGCTTGCATCGTCGAGCGAGGCGAGGGCGGCGCGCTCACGATCCGTCACCCCGACGGCGGCTTCCGCCGGCTGCTGATCACCGACGATGGCCGCGGAGTGGTCGCGGCAGACGGCGCGGCCGAGGCTCGCGTGGAAATCATCGCCGGCAAGGTGATTGAGGTGGCCATCGGCGATGACCGCTACCGCCTGCCTGCCACCATCAAGTCCGGCCAGCCTTCCGCCCCGTGAGCCCCGGCGCGATTCTCACCGCCGCGGAAATGCGCGCGGCGGAAGCGGACGTGATCGCCGCCGGCACGTCGGTCGAAACGCTGATGGAGCGCGCCGGCATAGCGGCAGCCGAAGCGGCTTGGCGCTTCGCCGGCCCACTGCCGACCCTGGTTCTGTGCGGACCAGGCAATAATGGCGGAGACGGCTACGTGATCGCCCATGGGCTGAGGGAGAGAGGCGTGGACGTACGTGTCGCCGCGCTCGCCGAGCCCGGTTCCAAAGCTGCCAGGCGGGCGAGGAGCCTTTGGGACGGCCCGGTGGAAACCTATCATGACGCCGCTTCCGCTCCCATGCTGATCGACGCTCTATTCGGCACCGGCCTCACACGGCCCCTTGGGCCGGAGATTTCGGACAAGTTGGGCGGCCTCGCCACTGCCGCACGTGTTCGTATCGCCGTCGACCTGCCGAGTGGCGTTGCGAGCGATGACGGCGCCATCCTCTCGCCCGTTCCCGATTACGACCTCACCGTCACCTTCGCGAGCCTCAAGCCCGCTCATCTGCTCCAGCCGGCGGCGCGCCACATTGGTCGGCTCGCCGTCGCCGACATCGGCGTTGAGGCGCGGAGCAACCTGAGCAAGATCCAGCGCCCGAAGCTCCGAGTGCCCGCTCCTGAAGATCATAAATATAGCCGGGGCTATGTCGCCGTGGTCGCGGGCGACATACCCGGCGCAAGTGCGCTGACGGCATCAGCGGCGGCGCGTGCGGGTGCCGGCTATGTCCGCTTGGTAGGAGCAGCAGCCGGCGTCCCCGTCCCCGCCGCTGTGGTGCAGAGCGAGAGCGGGGCCAACCTTCTCGACAGCCGCATCGGCGCGGTCGCGATCGGCCCGGGGCTCGGCCGCGATGACAAGGCAGGCGCGCTTCTGGAACAGGCGTTCGCAAGCGGCCACAAGCTCGTGCTGGACGCCGACGCGCTCGTTCTCATGGCGGACTGGAAGCTCGCCGCCCAGCCGAAGCACCGGCCGATCCTCACTCCGCATGCGGGCGAGTTCGCGCGCATGTTTGGCAGCCTCCCGGGAAGCAAGGTCGAGCAGGCACGGGAAGCCGCTCGCCGAAGCGGCGCCCTCATCATCTTCAAGGGTCCGGATACTGTGGTGGCGGCGCCCGACGGCCGCGCGGCCATCTCAGCCACCGCTTCGCACTGGCTGGCCAGCGCGGGGACGGGCGACGTGCTCACGGGCATCGTCGCCGCGATACGGGCCAGCGGCGTCGAAGCCTTCGATGCGGCATGTGCGGGCGTCTGGCTCCACGCCCGTGCCGCCACCCGGCTTGGGCCCGGTCTCATTGCGGACGATCTCATCCATGTCCTTCCAAGCGTTCTGGCGGAATGTTATGACTGATTCTGAACTCATCGTCCGCGTCGCAGCCCGTGGCGACGGCGTGACCGAGAGCGGCCGCCACGTCGCCCTTGCCGCGCCGGGCGACCGGGTGGATCCCGGCGGCGCCATCCTGCCGGGGCCGCACCATCAAGTGCCGCCATGCCGCCACTTCCCGGAATGCGGTGGTTGCCAGCTCCAGCATCTCGACGATGCAGCCTTCGGCCGCTTCCTGCAGGACCGCATCGCCTCCGCGCTCGCGGCCCAGGGCATCGCCGCGCCAGATATCCTGGAGCCGCACCTCTCGCCGCCCAACAGCCGTCGGCGCGCCTCGCTGCGCGCGGAGCGTCGCGGCGGCCAAACTCTGCTCGGCTTCAACGCGGAAGCTTCGCACCGCATCATCGACATGCGCGAGTGCCACATCCTCAGGCCGGAGCTCTTCGCGCTGGTTGCGCCGCTGCGCCAGTTGATGGGGACCTTGCTCGGGCCGCGCGGCAACGGCGAGGTGCGAATGACCCTCACCGATCAAGGCCCCGACATCCTGCTCGAAAAGGTCGAGGTGAGCGGCCTCGAAGCGACCGAGGCGCTCGCCGCCTTTGCCGAAACTCACCGTCTCGCGCGCCTCGCCGTGGACGACGGCTATGGCGCGCAGACCCGCTGGGAGCCGGAGCCCGTCACCGCTACGCTCGGCGGCGTGGCAGTGCCGCTGCCGCACGGCGCTTTCCTGCAGGCCACGGCGGAGGGGGAGGCTGCGCTTGTCGCAGCGGTTCAGGAGGCTATCGGCTCGGCCCGTGTCACCGCGGACCTGTTCGCCGGCCTCGGCACCTTCGCTTTGTCGCTACCGGGCCGCGTCCTCGCCGCCGAAGCGTCCCGCGACGCGGTGCTGGCGCTGAAATCCGCCGGCAACCGCTCGCAGCGCCAGGTTTTCGTCGATCATCGCGACCTCTTCCGCCGCCCTTTCGACGTCAAGGAACTCGACCGGTTCGACGCCGTCGTGCTCGATCCGCCCCGTGCGGGGGCGAGGGAGCAGGGCGCTTTGCTCGCCCGATCCTCGGTGCCGAGGGTGGCCTATGTTTCCTGCAATCCCAGCACTTTCGCCCGCGACGCAAAGACCCTGCTCGAAGGCGGCTACACGCTCGAGTGGGTGAAGTCGGTCGGTCAGTTCCGCTGGTCGACCCATGTCGAGCTTGCCGCAGCCTTCACGCGCTGAGGTCCTCGCGCCCCAGCTTCGAATCGCTCAAGGATTATGATATAAGGGCGCATCGAAAGGGGACTTCGGTATGCGCATCCTTATTCTAGCCGCCGCTCTTGCGCTTCCGGCCGGATCGAGCGTCGCTCAACCTGCCGCGAGCGCTCCCGCCCCCGTCCTCGGCAATCCGACCAAGTTTGCCGGTGCCAGGCTCGACTGCGTCGCCAACCGCGTTCAGCATGCGGTGCAACCCTGGCAAACACCAAAGCTTAACCGCCTCGGCGAGCTGCCGCCGGGAAACCTTCATCTCGCGGTAATGCGCGAAGTGGGGGGCTGCCAGGAACCGGTGATCGTCCGCCAGGGCTTCGGGGCCCTGGCTACGCCGGGGCGCCGCTGATCGGCCGCGGCGCCACTGTCGTGATCGAGACGGAGCGGCTGATCCTGCGGCCGCCGGCGGCCGAGGACCTGGACGGCTGGGCCGAGCTGATGGCCGATCCCGAAAGCTCGCAATATATTGGCGGCCCGGTTCCGCGCGCCGCCGCCTGGCGCGGCCTTGCGACCATGGCGGGATCCTGGTCTCTCAAAGGCTTCGGCATGTTCTCGATGATCGAGCGCGAGACCGGCCGCTGGATCGGCCGCACCGGCCCATGGCAGCCGGAGCAATGGCCCGGCACCGAAGTCGGCTGGGGCATCCTCAAATCCGCCTGGGGCCGCGGCTACGCCCATGAAGCGGCCGTCGCGACGATCGACTGGGCCTTCGAGCATCTGGGCTGGACCGAGGTCATCCACTGCATCGATCCCGCCAACGCGGCCCTCCCAAAAGCTCGCCGAACGCCTCGGCGCCACGAACCGCGGCCCCGGCAAACTCCCGCCGCCCCTTCGACAGCTATCCGGTCGAGATCTCGGGTCAGTTGAAGGAGGAGTGGCATGCGCGAGCTCGCTGAGTCCGCTATGGTTGGAAAGCCAACGTTAAAGGTTGCGTCGTTACGCTCGTCGACGTGCACAGTCGCCTTCCGTTGAAGACCCTGCTCGCGCTTGCGCTTGCGCTCCAGATCCCGTCACAGGCCTTCGCCTGCCGCATCGGGGTAGACCAGCAATTGTTTGAGCAACCTCCGCCGACGGATGCGCTCCCGGGCGCGCAGATCATCCGAGTCCGTTTCACGAATGCCCGCCCTGACATCAAGGGTCTGGCGCGCCACGTTGAGAGCCCAGACGGCAGTCAGCTCAGCTACACGCTGATCGGCGTTGCCCAACGGATTGACGAAGACGTTGCAGGCGCGAAGCCTTTCCCGGTCTACGCGTTTGTGACATCATGCAGCTTCTTCTGGTCCATGAGCTTTGGCGAGGTGAGCCGGGTCGTGGACGGAGACTACTATCTCATTGGACGCTTCACCTCTGACGCGCGGGGCCAGCGTTTCCACGCCGGCGGCAGGCGCACGACCCACGGCGAAGATCTGTACGGAGGTTTTCACTTTTAGCGGCCGACGACCTGGAACGTCCGCAGTGGGTCGTAAGCGGACACTCTGCCAAAGCAAAAACCCCCGCCGGTGAGGGCGGGGGTCTCTTGGGCCTTAGTTCTTGTCGAAGAGCTTGGAGAAGCGGCGCTTCGTCCGCTCCCGCCAATGCCCGCGGTGGTAAGCGTCCGAGGCCAGCAGCGGCAACACGCTGGTCGCCTCGGCGAACACCATCTGCTCCATCGCCGTCGAAACCTTGCCCCAGCTCGCCGCTTCCTGAAGCGTCGAGGACGAGCAGGCGCCGTCGCGCACATCGGCCACGGTGATCTGCACCGCATATTTATGCACGTCGACTTCCTTGCCCAGGATCTCGGCGCAAACGACCGTGTCCTGGATGAAGTTCTTCGGCACGCCGCCGCCGATCATCAGCAGGCCCGTCTGGCCCGCCGCGATCTTGATGTCGGTCAGTTCGCGGAAGTCCGCGATGCTGTCGAGCGTCATGTAGGGCTTGCCTTCCTTCATCCGGTCGACCTGGTGCTTGACGAGGCCGAAGCCCGCCGAGCTGTCGGTAAAGGCCGGGCAGAAGATCGGCACGTCATGCTCGTAGGCGAGCTTGACGAGGCTGTTCTCCTTCTTTCCGTTCGTCATCAGCCAGCGGCCCATCTCGCGGATGAACTCGCGCGAGCTGTAGGGGCGCGCTTCGAGGCTGTTGGCGATTTCGCCGATCGTGTGATCGGTCTCCTGCAGCTTCTCCTCATCGATATAGGTATCGTAGATCCGGTCGATGTAGAGCGAGCGCAGCGTGTCGTCGTCAGGGATTTCAAGCGCTTGATAATGCTTGTGGCCAAGCGCTTCGAAGAAATCCATGTCGACGATCGTGGCGCCCGTGGCGACGATGCCGTCCACCATGTTATTGCGCACGAGGTCGGCATAGAGGTCCATGCAGCCGCCCGCCGAGGTCGAGCCCGCCACGACGAGGAAGATCGAGCAGTCGGGGTCCGACAGCATCGTGTTGTAGATCTCCGCCGCCCGGCCGAGGTCGCGCGAGGTGAAGCTCATCTTCTTCATCGCATCCACGATCGGGCGCGCGTCGAAGCTCTTGATGTCGATATGCTCAACGGTGTTCGCGAGCAGCTCCTGCTTGCGGGTATCGTTGATCTTCGTCTGTTCGTTCATTTCGTTCTCCAATATCCGCGACACGCCGGCGAGCCGGGTCCTTCGGAGACGCTAGTTCACAGATCATGGACAGGACCCGGGCTCCCGAAGGCCACGCAGGTCACCATCCGTCTACATAAACGCGGCTTGCTTAAAGCTTAACCACGTTGTTCCTTGCGACCTCGCGGGCCGCGCCGCCGTAGAGACTGGCCATCGGCTCGTCCTCCACGATCTCCTTCAGGTCCGATCCGAACCCGTTGAATCCCGTCCGCATCGCGCAGCCATAGGCCCCGAGCATTCCGATCTCTATATAATCGCCGGCCGACACGTCCGCTGGCAGCATGAACGGTCCGGTCATATGATCGAGATCGTCGCAGGTCGGCCCATAGAAGCTGAACGCCATGTCCTTGGCGTCGGACGCTTCTTCGCGCATCAGCTGCACCGGAAAACGCCAGCCAATATGCGCCGCATCGAACAAGGCGCCGTAAGCGCCGTCATTGATGTAAAGCTCGTCGCCCCGACGCTTCTCGACGCGCACGAGCACGCTCGCATATTCCGCGCAGAGCGCCCGGCCCGGCTCGCACCACAGCTCCGCCGAATAGGAAATCGGCAGGTTTTCGAAGCCTTTGTGGATCACTTCGAAATAGGCTTCGAGCGGCGGCGGCTCCATGCCCGGATAGGAGGACGGAAAGCCCCCGCCGACATCGACGATGTCGACCGTCACCGCTGCCTCGACGATCGCCGCGCGGACGCGCGCCATCGCTTCGGCGTACGCCGCGGGCGTCATCGCCTGGCTGCCGACATGGAAGCAGATGCCGAGCGCATCCGCCGCTTGGCGGGTCGCCATCAGCAGGTCCTTCACCTCGCCCGTCTCGACTCCGAACTTGGAGGCGAGGCTGAGCTTGGAATGATCGGAGGAAACGCGGATCCGCACGCACAGATTGAGGTCGTTCGCGCCGCGCGTGGCGCGCACGATCTTCTGCAACTCGTCCATCGTGTCGAGCGAGAAGGTCCTGACGCCATGCGTGAAATAGGCTTCCTCGATCGCTTCCTCGGCTTTCACCGGGTGCATGAAGCAAAGCGTCGCTTCCGGCAGCGTCCGCGCGACCAGGCGCACCTCGGCGATCGACGCAACGTCGTAATGCGTGATGCCGCTGTCCCACAGGATCTCCAGGAGGTCCGGGGAAGGGTTCGCCTTGACGGCATAGATCGACTTGCCCGGAAACTTCTCCACGAAGAAGCGGGCGGCTCGCCGTGCGGCATGCGGTCGAAGAAGCGTGACCGGCTGCACCGGACGTCGCTTTGCGATCTCGGCACCTGACGCGGTGCCGATCGGGGCGATGGCTAGCCCCAGCGCGTTATGATGGCTGTGCAATTCAAGGGACCTCCAAAGGCGGTAGTTGACGACGAGGCTGCCTTGCGGTTGTTGGAAGTCCCCATGGGGCAGCGGCGTGCGATATATGGGGGTCGTTCCCCCCTGTAAAGAGCCGTGGAATCGTTAACCAAAATAGCGACTTAGCAGCGGCATCGAACGTGCTTCCGCTGCGCCGGACGGAGAATCCCCCAATATGCGGAACCCCAGCAGGCAGGGTGTCGAAGCGGCGGCGGCGAGGATTCGCGGCGAAGTGACGCGCACGCCCTTGCTCCCGCTCGATCTCGGTCGGCAACGCGTCTGGGCCAAGGCGGAATGCCTGCAGCAGGGTGGCAGCTTCAAGCTGCGCGGCGCCACCAACCGCCTGCTGCTCCTGAGCGAAGACGAACGCGCGCGCGGCGTCGTCGCTTTCTCCTCGGGCAATCACGCCCAGGGCGTCGCGCTCGCCGCCAGGCGCCTCGGGATCACCGCGACAATCGTCATGCCCGCCGACGCTCCCGCCGTGAAGCGCGAGGCCACCCTCGCCGCGGGCGCCCGTATCGTTGATTACGACCGACGCACCGAAAGCCGCGAGGAGATCGGCGCCCGCCTCGCCCTCGAAAGCGGCGCCACGCTCGTTCCTTCTTTCGACGACGTCGACATCATCGAAGGGCAGGGGAGCGTCGGCGTCGAGCTGCGCGAACAGGTGCAGGAAGCGGTGGGCGCACTCCCCGACACCGTGCTGGTCTGCTGCGGCGGCGGCGGCCTCTCCGCCGGCATAGCGCTCGCGCTTCCTGAAAGCAGGATCGTCACGGTGGAGCCGGAAGGCTGGGACGACATGGCGTGGTCGCTCGCCGCCGGCGTCCGCGTGCCGGTCGCGGACGATGCGCCGCCCACGCGGTGCGACTCCCTTCAAACGCGTCTCGTGTCGCCGCTGACGTTCGCGGTGCTGCACGGACGCGGCGCGCGGGGCGTGTCCGTCAGCGACGAAGAGGTCGCGCACGCGATGCGCGTGGCGTTCGCGCGGCTCAGGCTGGTCGTCGAGCCGGCCGGCGCCGCGGCGCTGGCGGCGGTGCTCGCGGGCAAGGTGGAGGCGCGGCCGGGCACCGTGATCGTGCTGAGCGGCGGCAATGTCGATCCCGGGCTCTACGCCGGGATCATCGGCGATCAGGCGGCGTCCTGAGCGAAGCCCCGGTTCGGCCGCGCGGGCGACACGCTCTCGATCTCCTGCGTCAGCGCCTCGAGCTGGAGCGCGAGCGTGCGGATTTCGGCGGCGAACGCCTGCGGGCTAACCCCGCTGTCGCCGAGCTCGGCCGCATCCAGCAGCGTTTCGAGCATCATTGCGATGCAGGGCAGGATCGTCCCCTCGATCCGGTCGAACGCGTCGTCCAGCCGCTGCTGCTGAAAGTCGGGACCCATGGACGCATTGCGTAGAGCGCGATGCTTAAAGGATGGTAAAGACGCGACGGGTGACGGCGACGCTCCGCAAGCTGTAAGGCGCGGCGATGACCGGTCTCGCCGCCACGCTCCTGTCGATCGTCATGCTCGCGGTGTTCGCGCTCGCGGCGGGCGGCATCTACCTGATCGCGACGCGCCGCGACCGCAAGCGAGGCGTCCTCATGCTCGCCGCGGCCGCGGTGTTCCTCGTCAACGTCCTGATCTGGACGCTACCCGGTTGACCGGCACCGGCTGCGACAGCCGCATGTCGAGGTAGTTGTCGACCGACTTCATCAGCAGCGGCATCTCCTTGGCGAAGAAGTGGTTCGCGCCCGGGATCGTGTCGTGGTGGATCGTGATGTGCCGCTGCGTGCGCAGCTTGTCGACGAGCTTCTGCACGGCGCCCGGCGTCACCACCTCGTCCGCGTCGCCCTGGATGATGATGCCGGACGAGGGGCAGGGCGCGAGAAAGGTGAAGTCGTACATGTTGGCGGGCGGCGCGATCGAGATGAACCCCTTGATCTCCGGCCGGCGCATGAGAAGCTGCATGCCGATCCACGCGCCGAAGCTGTTGCCCGCGATCCAGGTCTGCTCGGCCTCCGGGTGGATCTGCTGCACCCAATCGAGCGCGGACGCGGCGTCGGACAATTCGCCCACGCCGTTGTCGAACACGCCCTGGCTCTTGCCGACCGAGCGGAAGTTGAAGCGCAGCGTCGCGAAGCCGCGGCGGACAAAAGTCTTGTAGAGCTCCTGCACGATCTTGTTGTTCATCGTGCCGCCGCCCTGCGGATGCGGGTGGAGGATCATGGCGACAGGCGCGCGGGGGCGGGGGCCGGGATGGAAGCGGCCTTCGAGGCGGCCTTCGGGACCGGGAAAAATGACTTCGGGCATGGGTGCGATCTTCTTGGATGTGATTGCGATATAGCCCGCGCGTTGGCGCGCGGAACGGTCTGCTCCTATATAAGCCGAGCCTCCATTTCCGCAATTCGGACGAGAAAGCCCCCGATTGGGACCGCGCATCTACCTTGATCATGCGGCGACGACGCCGATCGTGCCGGAAGCGCGGGCGGAGATGGCCGACGCGCTGATGAAGTGGCATAATCCGAATTCGCCTCACGCGGAAGGAAGAGCGTCCCGAGCCGCGCTTGAGGAAGCACGCGCCCGGATCAAGCGCGCCTTCGGATGGAACGGCGAGCTGATCTTCACAAGCGGCGCCAGCGAAGCCCTGGAAATCGCGCTCGGGCGAACGGACCGGCGGGTGCTCGCCTCCGCGGTAGAGCATGAGGCGGTGTTTCGCGCCGCGCCCGACGCGCGTCTGTTGCCGCTTGGGCCGAAAGCGCAGGTGTCTCTCGAGGCGCTCGACCGGGAGCTGCGCGCCGGACCGCCGCCTCTTGTCGCCATCCAGCATGTGAACTCCGAGACCGGAGTGGGGCAACCCGTCGGCAGCTATGCGCAAGCGGTGCGGGCGGCGGGCGGTTTGCTGCTGTCGGACTGCTCGCAGTCGGCCGGCAAGGCGCCGCTTCCCGATGCCGACCTGATCGTCGTCTCGGCGCATAAGCTAGGCGGCCCTCCGGGTATCGGCGCGCTGCTGGTGCGCGACCTCGGGATGCTCCGTGCGATCGGCGGACAGGAGTTCGGGTATCGCGCGGGCACGCAGAACGTGCCTGCCGCCTTAGGATTCGCCGCGGCGACGGAAGCGTTCCAGATTCGCAAGCCGACGCGGTTTCCCGACGGGCTTCCCATGGTCGGTTGGCTGGATGAGTTGGGCCATTCGATCTTGGACATCGATTACCCGATCGGACAAGCCGGGGGCAAATGGCAGCCTGCATCCACCAGCTTCGAGGACGCGCCCTCTCATGCCGGCTGGATAGCGGCCTTGACGATGCCGGGGGTCAGCGCGCACGCGCAGCTCATCCGGTTCGATGCCGCCGGCATCGCGTTGTCCGCGGGCAGCGCATGCTCGTCGGGCGCGCTGAAGCCCAGCCGCGTGCTGTCTGCGTTCGGTGTTCCTGATGATGAAGCCGCATGTACGATCCGCGTCAGCTTCGGCTGGTCCACCACCGCCGCCGACATCGCCACCTTTTTCACGACGTGGCTCGACATGGCGGCGGGGGCCGGGGTCCGCGCCGCATGACCTACCTCGATTATCAGGCGACGACCCCGCTCGCCCGGCAAGCGCGCGAGGCGATGCTGCCGTGGCTGGAGGCGGACGCGCCCGGGAACCCGCACTCGTCGCACAAGCCCGGCCGGCGCGCGGCGGCGGCGGTGGAGGTCGCGCGCGGGCAGGTGACGTCGCTGCTCGGCGCGGGGGCGGCCGCTGGCCGTCTCGTCTTCACCTCCGGCGCGACCGAGGCCGCCAACCTCGCGATCAAGGGCGCGGCCGCGACCGCGCCCGCGTCCCGCCGCCAC
>NZ_CADCWD010000041.1 GCF_902806315.1 uncultured Sphingosinicella sp. | reverse complement strand
GGCAATGCCGAGGTTCACGAGATCGACATGCTTTGGGACGTCACCAAGCAGGTCGAAGGCCACACCATCTGCGCTTTGGGCGACGCCGCCGCCTGGCCGATCCAGGGTCTGATCCGGCACTATCGTCCGGAGCTCGAGCGGCGGATCATCGAGAAGCAGGGCCAGGCACTGGAGGCGGCGGAATGAAAATTTCTTGGTCGGCCGTCCTTGCCGTCTTGCTTTGCCTTGGGGAGGCGGCAGCCGCCCAGATAGGAACGGGGCAGTCGGGAATCTCGACGTCCACGCCTCTCACCAATGTTCAGCCTTTCCGCGAGCTGCGCGCATTCGGAGCCTGTTACGCGCGGACTCATAGACCGGCGGCGCTCACCCTAATCGCCACGGTTCCCGGCTCGGCTGAGGAAAATAAGGCCTTTCGCCGGCTCGTTTACGGAGAGGACGTATCCTGTCTGTCCGGCGGCACTAGAATGAGTATGCCGATCTTATTCGCACGCGGCGCAATCGCCGAAGGCCTGCTTTTGTCGGGCGGTGTCCCAGACACTTACCGACTTCCCAGTCCAAGTCCGGCCGATGCGCGCGAACTCCACGGCGTTGCGCGCTGCTATACGGCTGGACACCGGACTGAGGTCGAGAAGCTGCTCAAGACGCATCCGGGCAGTCGCGAGGAAGTGACGGCCGTGGCTGCGCTTTGGGACGACTTTAGGCAGTGCATGCCGGGCAAGACGGTCCGATTGAACGCGCCGTGGATCAGGTTCCTGCTGGCGGAGGCCCTGCTTCGTCTCGGGCCGAGCACGCCCACATCAGGAAGTTAACTCATGCCTAAGGTCAAAGTCGACGGCGTCGAGATCGAGGTTCCAGTTGGAGCCACCGTGCTCCAGGCGTGCGAGATGGCGGGGAAGGAGATTCCGCGCTTCTGCTATCATGAGCGGCTGACCATCGCCGGCAATTGCCGCATGTGCCTGGTCGAGGTGAAGCCGGGGCCGCCCAAGCCGCAGGCGTCGTGCGCGCTGCCGACGGCGGAGGGGCAGGAGATCGTCACCATGTCCGAGACCGTGAAGAAGGCTCGGGAGGGGGTGATGGAGTTCCTGCTCATCAACCACCCGCTCGACTGCCCGATCTGCGACCAGGGCGGCGAGTGCGACCTGCAGGACCAGTCGATCGCCTACGGCCGCGGCCATTCGCGCTTTGCCGAGAACAAGCGGGCGGTCACTGAGAAATATATGGGTCCGGTCGTCAAGACGATCATGACCCGCTGCATCCAATGCACGCGCTGCGTCAGGTTCGCCGAAGAGGTGGCGGGCGTCGAGGAGATCGGCCTCATCGGGCGCGGCGAGAATGAGGAGATCACCTCTTACCTGGAAGGCAGCCTCACGTCCGAACTGTCCGGTAACGTGGTCGATCTTTGCCCCGTGGGCGCGCTCGTTTCCAAGCCCTACAGCTTCGAGGCGCGGCCGTGGGAGCTTCGCAAGATCCCAGGCATCGACGTCATGGACGCGGTCGGCAGCAACATCCGCATCGACGCGCGCCAGCGCGAGGTGATGCGCGTGCTCCCGCGGCTCAACGACGAGGTCAACGAGGAGTGGATCCACGACAAGACGCGGCACGCGGCTGACGGCCTGCTGCGGCGGCGTCTCGACCGGCCCTGGGTTCGTCGTGGCGGCAAGCTCCAGCCGGCGACCTGGCAAGAAGCCTTCGCGGCGATCGCGACCCAGCTCAACGGCGCGGCGGGCGATCAGGTCGCCGCGATCGCGGGCGACCTCCAGGACCTGGAGGGCATCTACGCGGCCAAGGCGCTGCTCGGCCGCTTGGGATCCACCCTGCATGAGTGCCGGCAGGATGGGGCGCTGCACGACGTTTCCGTCCTCAGCGCGTATCGCTTCACTTCCACCATCGCCGGCCTTGAGGAGGCAGGCGCCATCCTCCTCATCGGCGCCAATCCGCGTTGGGAGGCGCCGCTCGTCAATACCCGCATCCGCAAGGCGGTGAAGGCGGGGGCGCCGGTGTTGCGGATCGGCGAGCCGGTCGATCTCACTTATCCCGTCACCGACCTCGGCAACGACCTTGCCCTGCTCGGAAAACTGCCGCGCGACCTTACTGAAGGCTTCCAGGGCAAGACTGCTCCGGCCGTTATCGTCGGCATGGGCGCGCTCGCAACGCCCGGCGCCTATGAGGCCGCGCGCGCGGCAGCGGCCGCGCTCGGCGGCACTTTCAACCTTCTGCACACCGCGGCGTCCCGCGTCGGAGCGCTCGACATCGGCTTCACCACCGATGGCGGCATCGAGGCGATCCGTGCGAGGGCAGGGGCGTTGAAGGCGCTTTTCCTGCTGGGCGCGGACGAGATGGACCTCTCCGCCTTTGCCAAGACGTTCACCGTCTACATCGGCACCCATGGCGACCGCGGCGTGCAGGTTGCAGACGTCATTCTGCCTGCCGCCGCCTACACCGAGAAGCACGGCACCTACGTCAACATGGAAGGCCGGGTGCAGCTCTCCGAACGCGCGGTCGACCCGCCGGGAGAGGCGCGCGTCGACTGGACCATCTTCCGCGCGCTTTCCGATGTGCTCGGCAAGACACTCCCGTTCGACGATCTGTCGCAGCTTCGCCGCGCAATCGGCGCGGAGCGGCCGCACCTCACCGTGTCCGGCCTCACCACCTTCGATCCGTTGGCGCCGCCGGGCGCTCCTGCCCCGCGGCTCAGCGGCCCGATCCGTTATCCGATCGAAGATTTCTACCTCACCAACCCGATCGCCCGATCCTCGCCCACGCTTCAGCGCTGCTCGGCCGAAATCCTGCATAGGGCAACCTTCCAGGAGGCCGCGGAATGACCGAGTGGTTTCAGGGGACGCTCGGCTACGGCCTCGGCTGGTTCACGGCGACCCTCATCCTCATCCTCATGATCGCGCTGCCGCTGATGCTGGCGGTGGCGATGATCATCTATGCCGACCGCAAGATCTGGGCGGCGATGGCGCTCCGGCGCGGCCCCAATGTCGTCGGTCCCTTCGGCCTGCTGCAGAGCTTCGCCGACGGTCTGAAGGTCTTCCTCAAGGAGACCATCATCCCCTCGTCGGCCAATCGCGGGCTGTTCCTGCTGGCGCCGATCATCACCTTCACGCTGGCGCTGATCGGCTGGGCAGTCATCCCGTTCGGACCGGACATGGTGCTCGCCAACATCAATGTCGGCCTGCTCTACATTCTCGCAGTCTCCTCGCTCAGCGTCTACGGCGTGATCATCGCCGGCTGGGCATCCGCGTCCAAATACCCCTTCTACTCGGCGCTTCGGGCGGCCGCGCAGATGGTGAGCTACGAAGTCTCGGTCGGCTTCGTGCTGATCGCGGTGATCATCTGGTCGGGCACCTTCAACCTCCAGGGCATCATCGAGGCCCAGCGCAGCCACGTCTGGATCATCAACGGCTTCGGCTTCAATCCTTTGCTCTTTCCGATGAGCGTGATCTTCTTCATCTCCGCGCTCGCCGAGACCGCCCGCGCGCCGTTCGACCTCACGGAGGCCGAGTCCGAGCTCGTGGCCGGCTTCCAGACCGAATATAGCTCGATGAGCTTCGCGCTCTTCTGGCTGGGCGAATATGGCAACGTGCTGCTGATGTGCGGCCTCAACGCTACCCTCTTCTGGGGCGGCTGGCTCCCGCCGATCGACTGGGCGCCGCTCTACGCGGTTCCAGGCATCTTCTGGTTCTTCGCCAAGATCCTCATTTTCTTCTTCATCTTCAGCTGGGTGAAGGCGACCGTGCCGCGCTTCCGCTACGACCAGCTGATGCGGCTGGGCTGGAAGATTTTCCTCCCAATCTCGCTCCTCTGGGTCTTCCTGGTATCCGGCTACATGCTCGCGACCAAGCAGCAGTGCCCGGCCGATCGCTCGATCCTCACGCGCATCACGACCGAGGAGGAGGCCGACCGTTACATGCCGAGCTGCCGCACCGGCATGACCAACCTCCGGAGCGGCCGCCTCGCGGCTGGAGCCCAATCATGATCAAGCATTGGATCAAGTCCTTCTTCCTGTGGGAGTTCGTGAAGGCGCACTACCTCACCCTGAAATACTTCTTCAGGCCGAAGGCGACGCTCAATTACCCGTATGAGAAGAACCCCATCTCGCCGCGCTTCCGGGGCGAGCATGCGCTACGCCGCTACCCGAACGGCGAGGAGCGCTGCATCGCCTGCAAATTGTGCGAAGCCGTATGCCCGGCGGTTTGCATCACGATCGAGTCCGAGCCGCGCGAGGACGGCAGCCGCCGCACGACGCGCTACGACATCGACATGACCAAGTGCATCTATTGCGGCTTCTGCCAGGAAGCGTGCCCGGTCGACGCGATCGTCGAGGGTCCGAACATGGAATTTTCGGTCGAGACCCGGGAAGAGCTGATCTACGACAAGCAGAAGCTGCTTGATAATGGCGACAAGTGGGAGCGGATCCTCGCCGCCAACCTTGCCGCCGATGCACCCTATCGCTAAGCCGCCGCTCGACTCCCCAGGGCACCTGAACAAGACGTGATCCAAGCCGCAGCCTTTTACCTGTTCGCGACCATCGTGATCGCTTCCGGCGTGATGACGATCGCGAGCCGGAACCCGGTGCACAGCGTGCTCTGGCTCATCCTCGCATTCTTCAATGCGGCGGGGCTGATGCTGCTGCTCGGCGCCGAGTTCATCGCGATGCTGCTGGTGATCGTATACGTCGGCGCCGTCGCCGTGCTGTTCCTGTTCGTGGTGATGATGCTCGACGTCGATTTCGCCGAAATGCGCGCCGGTTTCGCCAAATACCTGCCGTTCGGGACTTTGCTCGCCATCGTGCTGCTGGCCGAGATCGTGTTTGCGATCGCTGCCTGGAATGCCGGCAGCATCGCAACCGGGGTGAGGGCGGCGCCGACCAACGCGGCGGTTCCGAACATCGAGGCGCTGGGGACGGTGCTCTACACGCGCTACCTCTACATTTTCGAAGGCGCCGGCTTGGTCCTGCTGGTCGCGATGATCGGCGCGATCGTGCTCACCCAGCGCACCCGCAGCGGCGTTCGCCCGCAGAACGTCTCCGCCCAGGTCCGCCGCCGCCCGGAGGACGCCACCCGCAACGTCAATCAGCCGGTCGGGCAGGGGGTCGAGTTGTGATCGGGCGCTGTCTGCTAGGATGCCGGTCATGATCGGCCTGGGCCATTACCTCGTCGTCGCAGCGATCCTGTTCGTGCTCGGCGTGTTCGGCATCTTCCTCAATCGCAAGAACATCATCGTCATCCTGATGGCGATCGAGCTCATCCTGCTCGCCGTGAACATCAACCTCGTCGCCTTTTCCGCTTATCTGGGCGACATGGTCGGTCAGATCTTCGCGATGTTCGTACTGACCGTCGCGGCGGGCGAGGCGGCGATCGGGCTCGCTATTCTGGTTATCTACTTCCGCGGCCGCGGCTCGATCGCGGTCGACGACATCAATCAGATGAAGGGCTGACATGATCCAGCTCATCGTCTTCCTGCCGCTGCTCGCGGCTCTTGTCGCCGGCCTCGGCGGCCGCGCGATCGGGAGCCTCGCGTCCAAGCTGATCACGACGGCGGCTTTGTTCGCCTCCTGTGCGCTCAGCTGGCCGATCTTCCTCGGATTCATGTCCGGCAATTATGCGGGCGGTTGGGTCGAGCCCGTTCTCGCCTGGATTCACTCCGGCGATCTTCGCGTCGACTGGTCGCTGCGCGTGGACGCCCTGACCGCCGTCATGCTGGTGGTGATCACCACCGTATCCGCGCTCGTCCACCTCTATAGCTGGGGCTATATGGAGGAGGACCCGGACCAGCCGCGCTTCTTCGCCTATCTCAGCCTCTTCACTTTCGCGATGCTGATGCTCGTGACGGCCAACAACCTCGTCCAGATGTTTTTCGGCTGGGAAGGCGTCGGCCTCGCTTCCTACCTCCTCATCGGCTTCTGGTATCACAAGCCCTCCGCCAACGCGGCTGCCATCAAGGCGTTCGTCGTCAACCGCGTCGGCGATTTCGGCTTCAGCCTTGGCATTTTCGGCACCTTCCTGGTGTTCGGCACCGTCTCGATCCCCGAGATCCTCGCAGCGGCTCCCGGCATGGCCGGGGCAACCTTCGGCTTCCTCGGCATGCGCGTCGACGTGATGACGACGCTTTGCCTGCTCCTGTTCGTCGGTGCGATGGGCAAATCGGCGCAGCTCGGCCTACACACCTGGCTCCCGGACGCGATGGAAGGCCCTACGCCCGTTTCCGCGCTGATCCACGCCGCGACCATGGTCACCGCCGGCGTCTTCATGGTCTGCCGCCTGTCGCCAATGTTCGAAGTGAGCCCGACCGCTCTCACCGTCGTCACCGTCGTCGGTGCCGCGACGGCTCTGTTCGCCGCTACCGTCGGCACGGTCCAGAACGACATCAAGCGCGTGATCGCTTATTCGACCTGCTCGCAATTGGGCTACATGTTCTTCGCGGCGGGCGTTGGCGCCTATTCCGCCGCGATGTTCCACCTCTTCACGCACGCCTTTTTCAAGGCCCTGCTGTTCCTCGGCGCTGGCTCGGTCATCCATGCCATGCACCACGAGCAGGACATGCGCTTCTACGGCGGCCTTCGTAAGGAGATCCCGCTCACCTTTTGGGCGATGCTGGCAGGCACGCTTGCGATAACCGGCGTCGGTATCATCCAGGTAGGCGGATTTGCGGGCTTCGGCTTTGCCGGCTTCTACTCCAAGGATGCGATCATCGAGAGCGCCTTTATGAGCGGCACGACTACGGGCGGGTTCGCCTTCGCGGTCGGCATCTTCGCCGCGCTGCTCACCAGCTTCTACAGCTGGCGCCTCATCTTCCTCACCTTCTTTGGCAAGCCGCGCTGGGCCGCGTCCGAGCACATCCAGCATGCCCTCCACGCGCACGATCACAACGATCCGATCGCGGAAAATGCCGGCCACGACACGCGCCCGCACGAAGAGCATGCGCGCGAGGTCCCGACTGGCACCGGCGGCTACCATCCGCACGAAAGCCCCTGGACGATGCTCGTTCCGCTGGGCGTGCTCGCGATCGGCGCCATCTTCGCCGGCCTGCTGTTCCACGGCCCGTTCATCGATGCGCATGAGGGTGCCGAGTTCTGGCGCGGGAGCCTCGCATTCGACGAGCATCTGATGGAAGAAATCCATCACGCGCCGCTTTGGGTGAAGCTCGCGCCTGCCTTCGTGATGATCGTCGGCTTCCTGATCGCGCTGCAGGCCTATATCCGCAACACGACGATCCCCGCGCGCTTCGTCGGCCAGTTCGGGATCCTGCACGCCTTCCTGTTCAACAAATGGTATTTCGACCAGCTCTACCGCTACCTGTTCATTATTCCGGCGTTCGGCTTCGGCCGCATCTTCTGGAAGGTCGGTGACGAGGGCACGATCGACCGCTTCGGCCCCAATGGCGCGGCGGCTTTGGTTGCAGGCGGCAACAAGCTCACCGCGCGGCTGCAGTCGGGTTATCTCTATACCTATGCATTGGTGATGCTGCTGGGCCTCGCCGCCGCCGCCACCTGGGCGATGGCGCGATGAACGCTTTGGGCTTCCCTATTCTGAGCCTGATGCTGCTGGTGCCGCTGGTCGCCGCCGGCGTCTGCCTGTTCGTCAGCAACAACACGGCCCGCTGGCTGGCACTCGGCGCTACGCTCGTCGATCTTGCGCTCGGCATCTTCCTCTGGGGCGCCTACGATATTGGCGGGCCGCAATGGCAGTTCGTGGAGAATGCGCCGCTCTTCGGACGCTTCTCCTGGGCGCTCGGCATCGACGGCATCGCGCTCATGCTGATCATGCTGTCGGTCTTCCTGATGCCGATCTGCATCGCGGCCTCCTGGTCGTCCATCGAGCACCGCATCCCGGAATATATGGCCGCCTTCCTGCTGATGGAGACGCTGATGATCGGCGTCTTCGCGGCGCAGGACATCTTCCTCTTCTACATCTTCTTCGAAGCCGGCCTCATCCCGATGTACCTGATCATCGGCATCTGGGGCGGCGCCGAGCGCATCTACGCGTCGTACAAGTTCTTCCTCTACACCCTGCTCGGCTCGGTGCTGATGCTGGTCGCGATGCTGTGGATGGTGAACTTCGCCGGCACGACCAGCATCCCCGTCCTCCTTCAGACCGACTTCCCGCCCGAAGCTCAAACTCTTCTCTGGCTCGCTTTCTTCGCCTCCTTCGCGGTCAAGCTGCCGATGTGGCCGGTCCACACCTGGCTGCCTGACGCTCACGTCCAGGCGCCGACCGCGGGATCCGTCATCCTGGCCGGCGTGCTGCTGAAGCTTGGCGGCTACGGCTTCATCCGCTTCTCGCTGCCCATGTTCCCCGAAGCCTCGGCCGAGCTCTTCTGGCTCGTCATGGGCCTGTCGATGGTCGCGATCGTCTACACCTCCCTCGTCGCGCTCGTGCAGCGCGACATGAAGAAGCTGATCGCTTACTCGTCCGTCGCGCAC
This sequence comes from uncultured Sphingosinicella sp., assembly GCF_902806315.1. Classification (GTDB taxonomy): domain Bacteria; phylum Pseudomonadota; class Alphaproteobacteria; order Sphingomonadales; family Sphingomonadaceae; genus Allosphingosinicella. The sequence continues at coordinate 67,199 of NZ_CADCWD010000041.1, read as the reverse complement.
ATGGCGTTCGTGACGATCGGGCTGTTCGCTTTCAACCGGCAGGGGATCGAGGGCGCGCTCATCGTGATGCTCTCCCACGGCCTCGTTTCCGGCGCGCTCTTCCTGTGCGTCGGCGTGATCTACGATCGCCTCCATACCCGCGAGATCGATCGCTATGGCGGCCTTTCGGACAACATGCCGGCTTATGCCGTGCTGTTCCTGCTCTTCACCATGGCCTCGGTCGGGCTGCCCGGCACGGGAGGCTTTGTCGGCGAGTTCCTGAGCCTCCTCGGCGCTTACCGCGCCAACAGCTGGGTCGCATTCGTGGCCACCACAGGTATCATCCTCGGCGCCGCTTACATGCTCTATCTCTACTGGCGGGTCGCCTACGGTAAGCTCGACAAGCCGGACGTCGCGGCGATGCCCGACCTCAACAAGCGCGAGCTTGCAATGCTGACCTTCATCGCGGCCGTGGTGCTTTGGATGGGCGTTTATCCCGAGAGCTTCCTCGCTCCGATGCGCAACGACGTCGGCACTTTGCTGGCCCGCATCGAGCGCGCCAATCCGGGCGGTGACGCCCGCATCGCGATGAGCGCCAGCCCCAAGCCCGCCGCGGTGGAGCATGACGGCAACGTGCCGAAGGCCGCCGAGGGAGGCCATTAATGGGCGAGAGCTTGTTCTTCACGCTGCCCGAGATCGTCCTGACCTTGGGCTCGTTGTTCCTGCTGATGCTGGCCGCCTTCATGGGCGATCGCGTCTCGCGTCTCGCCACCTGGCTCGCCGTCGGCTTCTTCGTGATCGCGGCACTCGTCACGCCGGAGATCATCGGGCGAGGGGGCGTCGGCTTCGATGGTCTTTATATAGCCGACAGCTTCGCGGCCTTTTCCAAGATCCTGATCTACATCGCGGCGGCCGCCGCGCTTGTCGCCGCGACGAGCTGGTTCGCGCGAGACGGGACCTTCCGCACCGAATATCCGGTGCTGATCCTCCTTTCTGCCGTCGGCATGGGCATGATGGTCTCCGCGGGCGACCTCCTCACCCTTTATGTCGGCCTCGAGCTGCTCAGCCTCAGCTCCTACGTCCTCGCCTCCTTCCAGCGGAGGGACGTGCGATCGGCGGAAGCCGGCCTTAAATATTTCGTCCTCGGCGCGCTCGCCTCGGGCATCCTGCTCTACGGTATTTCGCTGCTTTACGGCTTCACAGGCTCCACGCTGTTCGGCCAGATCAATCTCGCGCTTGGCCGGGACGGCGTCTCGACGGGCGAGCTGTTCGGCATCGTCTTCGTTCTCGCCGGCATTGCTTTCAAGGTCTCGGCGGTTCCGTTCCACATGTGGACTCCCGACGTCTACGAAGGCGCCCCGACGCCGGTCACAGCCTATTTCGCCTCCGCCCCGAAGGTCGCTGCGATGTGCCTGATGGCGCGGGTCGCGATTGAGGGCATGGGTCCTGCGACCTTCGAGTGGCGTCAGATCGTCATCTTCTCGGCGCTCGCCTCGACCATCCTGGGCGGCGTGGCGGCGATCAATCAGCGCAACATCAAGCGCCTGCTTGCCTACAGCTCGATCAACAATGTCGGCTTCGCGCTGATCGGTCTCGCCGCGGCCACGCGTGAGGGCATCGCGTCCGTGCTCTTCTACATGGCCGTCTACGTCGTGATGACGATCGGCTCGTTCCTGTGTGTGCTGCGCATGCGGGACGAGACCGGCCGCCCGGTCGAGACGATCGCCTCGCTCTCCGGCCTGTCCCGCACCCGCCCTGGCCTCGCTGCGGCGCTCGCGATGTTCATGTTTAGCCTCGCCGGCATCCCGCCGCTCTTCGGATTCTGGCCCAAGTTCCTGGTGTTCAACGCGGCCGTGGAGGCGGACCTCACCTGGCTCGCGGCGGTGGGTATCGCCACCTCTGTGATCGGTGCATACTATTACCTCAAGATCATCAAGACGATGTATTTCGATGAGCCTGCACCCGCGTTCGAGCCGAGCCGCGACCGCATCGAAGGCGTGCTGATCGTGCTTGCGGCGCTCTTCATTTCGCCGCTCGGCTATTTCTCGATCCCCTATATCGACGCGGCCGCGCAGAATGCCGCGGGGGCGCTGTTCTGATCACAGAGGTCGCGGAGACGCGGTCCACCAACGACGATGTCGCTGCCCGTGCCAGGGAGGGGGCGCCCGAGGGGCTGTGGCTGCGCGCGGATCGGCAGACCGGGGGCAGGGGGCGACAAGGGCGCGACTGGCATTCGCCGCCCGGAAATCTTTACGCGAGCACCCTCGTCCGTCTCCGCCCCGGCGATCCACCCGCGCCCACGCTTGCGCTGGTCTCGGCAGTGGCGCTTCACGAAGTGGTAGGCGCCTTTGCCCCGGATCGGCGCTTCACCATTAAGTGGCCGAACGACCTTCTTTGCGATGAAGCCAAGCTTTTGGGCGTCCTCCTCGAACGCGTGGACGATGCAGTCGTGATCGGCATCGGGGTCAACCTCGCGCATCATCCCGAGGATATTGGACGTCCGGTAACGAGCCTTGCGACGCTGACCGGCAGCGCCCCGCACCCGCGGGATTTCCTCGACGCGCTTGCGAGTGGATTTGCAGGCTGGCTCGGTCGCTGGCGGGGGGAGGGGCTTCAACCCGTTCGCACCGCCTGGCTCGCAGCAGCCCATCCGATCGGCACCGCGCTTGCGACCGGTGCAGGCGAGGGACTCTTCGACGGCCTCGACGAAACGGGTGCGTTACGGCTGCGCTTGGCGGATGGCACGTGCCGTGTCATTCACGCCGGCGACGTCTTCCTCATCTGAGTCACGCGATGCTGCTCGCCATCGATGCCGGTAACACCAACCTCGTCTTCGCTTTGCTCGAGGACGGGGTGATCCGCGCCCGCTGGCGGATCGCAACCGACCCGCGCAGAACCGCGGACCAATATGCCGTGTGGCTTCACCAGCTTTTGGAGATGGAAGGCTTCACTCGATCGTCCGTCGACGCCGTGATCATCGGCACCGTCGTGCCGCGCGCGCTCCACAATCTGGAAGTGCTCGCGCTCAAATATTTCGGGGTGGAACCACTCATCGCCGGCCAGGGCGGGACGGAATGGGGAGTCGAGCTCGACGTGGCGGAGCCGGGCACGGTCGGCGCAGACCGCGTGCTCAATGCGATCGCCGCTCATGAAGTGCACGAGGGCGACCTCATCGTCATCGATTTTGGTACCGCCACCACCTTCGATGTGGTCGATTATTCCGGCGCCTACAAGGGCGGCATCATCGCGCCGGGCATCAATCTTTCCCTCGACGCTCTTGTCACCGCGGCGGCCAAGCTGCCGCGCATCGCCATCGAAGCTCCAAAGGGCACGTCGGTAATCGGCCGCACCACCGAGAGCCAGATGCAGATCGGCATCTACTGGGGCTATGTCACGATGATCGAGGGCCTGGTCGCCCGGCTCAAGGCCGAGATCGGCCGCCCCGTGAAGGTCATCGCGACCGGCGGCCTCGCCATCCTGTTCGACCAGCATACCGAAGCTTTCGACGCGATCGAGCCGGACCTCACCATCCAGGGCCTCGCGCTCCTTTACAAACGCACTCTCCCCACCACTTAACCCTGACCCGCGAAAGCGGGACGAGACGATTTCTCCGCCCGCCACCCAAGCAATATCGATCCTCGGCTCTGCGGGGATGACGAAGGATAGTATGAAACCCGGCAACGAACTTCTCTTCCTCGCGCTCGGCGGCTCGGGTGAGATCGGCATGAACGTCAATCTCTATGGCTGCAACGGCAAGTGGATCATGGTCGATCTCGGCATGACCTTCGCCGATTCGGGCTATCCCGGCATCGACCTAATCCTCCCTGACCTCAGCTTCATCGAGAAGCGCCGCGAGGACCTGCTCGGCATCGTCCTCACCCACGGCCATGAGGACCATATCGGCGCCATTCCCTATCTCGCTGCCGATCTCGGCGTGCCGCTCTACGCGACGCCCTTCACCGCCAGTCTGATCCTCGGCAAGCTCGAGGAGGAAGGGCTGAACGGCGAGATCGAATTGAACACGATCGACATCGGCTCGGGCATGCAGCTCGGACCCTTCGGCATCCGCTACGTGCCGCTCGCCCACTCCATTCCCGAAGCCAACGGTCTCGTGATCGACACGCCCCACGGCCGCGTCTTTCACAGCGGCGATTGGAAGCTCGACGACGCACCCCAGATCGGCCACCCGACCAGCGGCGAGGATCTCGCCGCGATCGGTGACGAGGGAGTCCTCGCGCTGGTCTGCGATTCAACCAACGTGTTCAACCGTGAGGCCGCGGGCTCGGAAGCGAGCGTACGCGAAGGCATGGAGAAGGTCGTCGCAGCCGCGGAAGGGAGGGTGCTCGTCACCACCTTCGCCTCCAACGCCGCCCGGCTTCACACCATCGGCGAAGTCGCAAAGGCGACCGGTCGCACGCTCTGCGTCGCCGGCCGCTCGCTTGACCGCATCCTGAAGGCCGCGCGCAGCAACGGCTATCTTCGCGACTTTCCGGAGACCGTCGACTTCGACACGGCCATGACGCTGCCGCGCCGCCAGGTGCTGATCGTCGGCACGGGCGGGCAGGGCGAGCCGCGCGCCGCGCTCGGCCGCATTGCGTTCGGCGAGCACACGATCAAGCTGGAGGAAGGCGACACCGTCGTGTTCTCCTCCCGCCAGATCCCCGGCAACGAGCTCGCCATCGGCCGCATCATGAACGCGCTCGCACGCTCGGACGTGAAGACCGTCACCGAGCGCCAGGCCCACGTCCATGTCTCCGGCCATCCGGCGCGGCCCGAACTCGCGGCCATGTATGGCTGGCTGAAGCCGCAGATGGTAATTCCGGTGCACGGCGAGAGCCGCCACCTCCACGAACATCGCCGCTTCGCGCTGGAGCAGGGGGTTCCGCAAAGCCTGGTTCAGGAGAATGGCGAGATCGTGCGTCTGGCGCCGAACGGCCCCGCCAAGCTCGGAGACGAGCGTGTCGGCCGATTGATCCTGGACGGCGACGTGATCCTCACCGCCGACGGCACGACCATGAACCAGCGCCGCAAGCTCGGCGTCAACGGCCTCGTCTCGGTCGCGGTGGTGGTGGACGGGAACGGCCGTGTTCGCGGCGATGTCGAGATGAGCCTCCAGGGCATTCCGGTCGAGGAGGATCGCGACGCCTTCCTGGAGGAAGCGCGTGCCGCCGCGGCAGAAGCCGCGCGCAAGGGCGGCCCGGACGACAAGCTGCGCGAAGCGATCCGCCTCGCCGTCCGCCGCTGCGCCACCGACTGGACCGGCAAGAAGCCGATCGTCGACGTGCTGCTGGTGCGGATCTGAGGATCGGCTAGGGCAGGGCCATGAAGCTCGGCTCGATCCTCGCAATCTATGCGCTGTTCTGGACGATGAGCCTGTTCGTCGTCCTGCCGCTCGGCGTGCGCACCGATGAGGAAGCCGGAGTCGCGCGGCAGACCGGCCATGCCGAAAGCGCGCCGCACGGCTTCAGCTTCCCGCGAGCGGCGCTACGCGCGACGATCCTCTCGGCCGTGCTGTTCGGCCTTTTCTACCTCAATTACGTCTACGGCTGGATAGGCCCAAACCAGCTCGACTGGACGCGCTAGGCGCGGATCCGCTCGATCGCTTGGGCGAGCGCGACGTAGAGCTTGCCCATGTCGCTGCTCAGCACCGTCACGCCCAGCGCCGAGCTGTCGCGGTCGGCCAGGATCCGCCGCAGCATCGACTCGAAGTCGTGGATGTAGCGGTTCACCTGCTCCCGGAATTCCGGCTCCGCCTCGTAATGCTGCATGATCTCGCGCGCTTCGTTGGTGTCGAGCAGCCGCACTGCACGCCGCGTGAAAACGCCGCGGTCTCCCTTCATGTAAGCGGCCCAGGCGCTGTCGGTGACCTCGTTCGACAGGATCTTGGTGACATCTATCGCGGTCGAGTTGAGCGATTCGATCAGCAGCGCCACACGCCGCGAGAAGTTCTCGCTGTCGCGCGCCTCCCGTTCCTTCTGCACTTCGTCGATCCGCTCCTCGACGGCAGCCGTCGTCTTGCCGATCGTCAGCATCTGGCGCGTCAGCCCTTCCGAGGCCTTGCGCGCCGTTTCAAGCGTCCGCTCGGCCAAGGCCGAGAGTTCCTCCATCTGGTGGCCGACTGCGTCGCCGACCGCTTGACCAATGGCTTCCCGGCTCGCCGCCCCAATCGCGGCGGCGCTCTGCGGGATGACTGCGGCGATCGCTTCGCGTGCCCGCTCGGCCGCCTGAGCTGCGGCTTCGCGCACTCGGACCAGCGATTCGATCAGCTCCGGCCCGGTGTCGTTGACGATCTTGCCGGTTGCCTGGTCGGCTTCGGTGACCGCGGTGGAAAGCGCCCGGATTTGCTCCTCCGCCGTCCCGACCCCTTGCTGGAGCCGCGACAGCATGGCCTCGAGCGCCTCCTGCTGGCGCAGCAAGGTGGCCTCCGCTTCCGCAAGCCGTGCCGCCGCCGCATCCGCTGATCCGGCAACAGCCTCGACATTCGGAGCGATCGAAGAGACCGAAGAGCGTGCCCGCTCGGCCTGCTCCTCAATGCGGTCCAGCGCCGCCGGCACATCGGCCGTGAGCTGCTCGGTGACCGAGCTCATCGCACCCGCCATTTCGCGCGCCCGCTCGATCAGCGAGGTCGCACGTTCGTTGCTTCCGCCGATTTCCTCGGTCAGCTGCCGCATCGACGACCGGACCGTCTCGATCGCGCCGCCGAGGCTGTCGGAGGTGCCCGCGCCAGTTTCGCGGAGCGCAAGGAAGCGCTCGTCGAGCTCGCGCAGATCCTTGCCGAGGCTGGTAACGAGCGTCTGGCTCGCCGCGTCCTGGGCCGCCAGATGCGCGGCGAACCCCTCGATCTTGCTGCCAATTGCTTCGAGCCGCTGCCCGAGATTGCGCGTCGCATCTTCGCCGGCGCGATCGAGCGCGGCCCGGCTCTGCTCGATCATCGCCATCATAGCGGAGCCTTGGGCTTCCAGCCCGATCCGCGCCGCATCGACCGCTTCGGCCGCCCGCGCCATCGTGCTGTCGACAGTTTCCGCCATTGCGCTGGCAGCTTCCTGCATGCGCGTGGTCGCCGCGCCCGAGGTGCTTTCGACCCGCGAGAGATGCGCGCCGAGCCGCTGGGCCGCACCCCCGACCACTTCGTCCGCCTCGCGGCCGCGGGCGATCAGCGCGGAGAGCTGTCCCTCGAGTGCGCCCGCTTGCGAATGAGCCGTGAGGCCCGCTTCCTTCATCCGCTCCGCGACCTGGAGCGCCTGCTCCTCGGCCTTGGGCAAATCGCTCATAAGCGCGCCAAACTCGTTGCGCGCCTTCTCGGCGGCCTTCTCCAGCGCCTCCGATTTGGAGTCGAGCTTGGCGCTTTCCTTCGACAGATAATGCGCCACGCGGCCGAGCCGGTCCGACGCTTCGTCGCCGAGCGCCATCAGCTTGGTCGCCTCGTTTGTGATCTTTCCGTGATTCTCGTCGAGCCTTGCCGTCACGGCCGCAAGCAGCCCCTCGAGCGCTTGGCTCTCTTTCCGCATCTCGGTGACCGCGCGGGTATAGCCTTCCGCGTCGCGGCGAGTCGTGCCGCCGAACAGCACCCAGGCGAGCCCCAGCACGGCCAGCGGCGCGCTCATCAGCGCAAACCATTGCATCAGGTTGGGGAGCGCACCGGCCGCACTGCCCGCCATTGCCACCCAGGTCGCAAGCGCGGCCCAAATCACCGCCGCCCCGATCAGGATAGGACCAAGCAGCCTTTTCTCTGGTTCGGGCTCCGGTTCGTCCGCGGCGCGGCTCCAGGCGATATGCGGCGCATTGTTTCCGCTCAAGGGAATGGCTGCCCAATCTTCATCATGGTCAACCCCAATGCCGTCATCCGGCTGATGCGCTTCGGCGCGCGACGCCCCCATACTCATGACGTATGTTTAACACGAAATGGCCCGCTGCAAAGACGCTCCGGAAAGGAGAACTTAACCCCCTGTCGGCTAGGGCGAACGGATGGTCTACGATCCCGGAGCTTTGAACGCCTCACTCGCCGCCGCTGTCGGCAGCGACGGCGATCTGATGGCCGAATTGCGCGCCGCCTTCATCGAAAGCGCGCTTCGCCAGTCGGACCTGATGGGCCGCTCGCGCTGCGATGCGAACTGGCACGTTGCCGCCTCCAGGCTCCATAGCCTGGCCGCGAGCTTCGGCGCCGTGAACCTTCAGGCGCTTGCCCAGGACGCGCTTGACGGCGCACCCGGGGACCCGTCGGTCCTGCGCCGCATCGATGCCGCAATCGACGATTTCGCCGTACGATAAGCCGAACCGAATTGCGGGCGGCATGAGGGCCGCCTATCCCTGTCGGCTTGCCTCCGGAGGGATTGTTCGCGTTGGGCCTGGCTGCTCTCATCTGTGCCTATCATGATGCCGCGGACGCCCCGGGTGGCCTTCGTGCGACGCTGCCGCTGGCCGGCCGCACGCTCGTCGAACGGCAGGCGCGGCTTGCAGCGGTGGCGGGTGCAACTCCCATCGTCATCCTCGTCGAGCGCCTCCCGGCCGAGCTCATCGCCGCCATCGATCGCATGCGCTCCGAAGGCGTCAGCGCTGTCGTCGTACGCAGCGTGGAGGATGCCGCCGAGGCGATACGGGCGGAGGATGGGTTGCTGGTCTTCGCCGATGGCGTGCTGGCCCAGGATACCCACGTTTCCCGCTTTGCCGGAGCGCGCGGCCCTGCCGTCCTGACGCTTCCGGAAGCCGGCGCAGACGACCGCTTCGAACGGATCGACGCCGACACGCGCTGGGCGGGCCTGGCGCTGCTGGACGGAGACACGCTTCGCCGCACCGCCGCGACGCTGCAGGATTGGGATCTCCAGTCCACTCTGCTTCGCCGCGCCGTCCAGGAAGGCGCCCGCCAGGTCGCCGTGCGGGGCGATGCCGCCGACCAGCCGGTGGTGATCGCCGAGCGTATATCGGATCTTGCGGCCGCCCATGCCCGGATTGTCTCCGGCGCCGGCGTCGCGCGCGAGGATTGGGTGTCGCGCTACCTGCTCGCTCCTCTCGAGGCGAGTGCCAGCCGGCCGCTGATGCCGACCTCGATCACGCCGGGCATGCTTTATGTCGGCGCCGGCGCGCTGACCGGACTCGCCGCCTTGCTCTTTCTTCAAGGCTGGCTGCTGGTCGGTCTCGTGACGCTCCTGCTCGCAACGCCGCTCGACGGGATTGCGGAGCGGCTTGCCGCCATGCGGCTGCAACCGGGTGGGGAGGGGAGCCTCGCCGCCCGTGTCCTGCCCTGGATTGCAGGCGCCGCGCTCGGCACCTTGAGCTACAGCCTTTCCGAAACGCGCGGCTGGGGGTGCGTCGCGATCGCCGCGGCGACGATCGCGTTTCTGGTGGCGCTTCAGTTCGAAACTCGCGCGCGGCGCTTGCCTGAACGGCTCTTCTTCGCGGAGCGCAAGGGGATGAGCTGGCTCCTGCTGCCCTTCGCGATCACCGGGGCCTGGGTGACGGGTCTCGGCGCGCTCGCAGTTTATGCGGCGGGCTCCTTCTTCTGGGCGCAGCGGGAAGTGCATCGCCCACCCACGGCAGGGCCTCAGGATTAGCGCGGGCTTAACCTTGGACACGCTATGCAATGGCATGGCCGAGACTGCTCGACAGGATGATGCCGCGCGGCTGCTGCTTGCCGCCTCGCATCGCCGTGCGGTCGCGACGACCGATCTCTTCCTCACGGAGACGCTCCGGCTGAGCGACAGGCAGCGCGCGACCGTTCGCACTTTGCTCGACAAGCTGGTCCGCGCCATCGAGGACGAGCTGCGCGCCAGCCTGGCCGAGACATTCGCTGGCGAAGCCGCGCTTCAGGCCGCGCTCGCATCGGCTCACGTGCAGATCGTTGTGCCTTTGCTCGCGCGCTCGGAGGCGCTGCACGATCCCGAACTGGTGGCGATTCTGCTCCGCCGCGTCGAGGAGCACCGCATCTACCGGGGCGCGTCCCGGGCCGACGACGCGCTCCAGACGCTGATCGCCGACCGCGACGCCGCGATCGCCGCCACGGCCATGGCCGTGCTCACCGGCCGCAGCCGCCGCCTCGATCGCTTCCACGATCCCGTCCTCGCCCGCACCGAGCTTCCCGCCGATGTGCAGCACCGCCTGGTCTGGACGATCGCCGCCGCCCTTCGCCGCTACATGGCGGACCAGCACGGCATCGACCCGGCCGCAGCCGACTCCGCGCTCGCCTCCGCCGCCGGAACGCTCCTGAGCGCCTATGACGAAGGCGACACTCTCGATGCCCGAAGCGTACGCCTCGCCCAGCGGCTCGGCGAAGCGGAGCGGCTCGACGGAGCGGCTTTCCTGTCCTTCCTAACAGGCGGCACCCTGACGCTTTTCCTCGCCGGGCTCTCCGTCCGCACGGGCCTCTCATACGCCTCGGTGTGGGACGTGCTCTCCGACCCCGCCGGCCGCGGGCTCGTCTATCTTCTTCGCGCCGCGGGCATTCCGCGCCAGGAAGCCGCCGCCATTCTGATCGCCTTGGGCTCCATCACGGACGAGGCGGGCCTCGCCTCCGCAGTCGATCTTTTCGATGTCACCAACGAAGCCGCCGCACGTCGCGCGCTCAGCCTCTGGTCGCTTGATCCCGCGTATCGCGCCGCTTTGATCCGCATCGGCGAGCCGCGCGGCGCGGCATGAGCGAGCAGAGGGCGCCCGATTTGCCCGTCGTCCGCGGCCGCCTCGATCAGGACGGCCGACTGATCGCGGCCGACCCGAAGCTTGCCGGTCTTCATCGGCGCGCGGGGGGCGAGGAGGGCGGTCCGCTCGCCGTTCCGCAGGTTGCCGCCCTTGCACGGCTCGCTCGCCGCCTTGGCATTGTCGTCTCGCGCCCCGTCACCGCGGCCGATGGCGAGCGCGACCTCGACCTCTGGGTCCGCGCCGAGCCGCGCGATGCCGAGATCGACCTCGCGATCAGCGGCTGGACCGAGCGCGCCGCCCGCTCGCCCTTCGCTGAGCCGGAGGACCAGCGCGAGGCCGACTTCCTGCGTGCCGCCGCCGACTGGGTCTGGGAAACCGATGATTCGCTTCGCTTCACCTCGGTCTCGCCCGCCGCCGCCTCGGCGGTCGGCCGCACGCCGGCCGAGCTGATTGGCAAGCAGCTGACGCGCCTGTTCCGCTTCGTGGAAGCGGAGGATGGTTCGCTCGCGATCCTCGACGCGCTCGCGGAGCAACGCCGCTTTGATGACCAGTTCGCCGAGTTGCGCGGTGGATCGCGCGGCCGCTTTCGATTGGGCGGCGTGCCGCTGATTGACGGCGCCGGCCGCTTTTCCGGCTTTCACGGCCATGCGAGCAGCATTCCCAACTGGCTGACGCCGGTGGCGACCGCGCCCGAGCCGAAGGAGCTTCCCAAGCTTTCGGACGTGCCCGCATTCGGCGAGCGGCTCGACAAGGCCCTTCGCGCGCCGCTCGACCACATCATCGCCAATGCTGAGGCGATCGGTGCGCAGCCCGATGGGCCGATCCGCCGCGATTATGCCGGCTACGCGCAGGACATTGCCACTGCGGGGCGCCACCTCCTCGCGCTCGTCGACGACCTCGTCGACCTGCAGGCGATTGAGCGTCCGGATTTCCGGCCCGAAGCCGACGAGATCGACCTCGCCGACCTTGCCCGGGGCGCGGCCGGCCTGCTGTCGGTTCGTGCCGCGGACCGCAAGGTGAAGCTCGATCGTCCCGCCGAGGACGAGACGCTGCCCGCCACGGGCGAGTTCAAGCGCGTGCTGCAAATCCTGATGAACCTGCTGACCAACGCGATCCGCTATTCGCCGGAAGGAGGACAGGTCTGGGTTCGCCTCGACAATGAGGGCGGCTCGGCCTCCGTCTGCATCGCGGACCAGGGCAAGGGCATCGCCGCCGAGGATCAGGAGCGCATCTTCGAGAAGTTCGAGCGCGTCGATACCACCGAAGCCGGCACCACCGGCCTGGGCCTCTACATCGCCCGCCGGCTGGCGCGCGCGATGGGAGGCGACATCAAGGTGGACAGTGCCCCCGGGCAAGGCGCCCGTTTCACCTTCACGCTTCCGGCGCGCTGAGTCCCGGCTGGGGACCGTATCGTCGCAGAGCGACGATGGAATTGTAGTCGTTCGGGAACGCCGCAGGGCATCTCAGAGTTTTACCCCGGCTGTCGCGCTTGCGGCATGCCTGTGACCAAGGGGTGCTCATCACATGTCGACTGCTATCGCCGCCAAGACCGTCCTCGTGGTGGAGGACGAGCCGCTCGTGATGCGCGCGACCGCTGACCTGCTGGAGCATGACGGTTACAACGTCCTGGGCGCGAGCTGCTATTCGGACGCCGTTGCCACCCTGGAGTCGCAGCCGGAGACGGCCGTGCTCGTCACCGACATCAGCATCGGCGAGGACGGCGACGGTGTGCAGCTCGCCAGGCTTGTGGCCGAGCGCTTCCCGCACGTCCGCATCCTGATCGTCTCGGGCGCGGTCCGCCCCTCGGGCGACGCGTACCCGAAGGACGCGATCTTCTTCACCAAGCCCTACGCGCCCGGCGCGCTCCTCACGATCGTGAGGGACTGCGTCGGCTGCTGATCCTCAGCGCCGCTCGACCGGCACGTAGTCGCGCTGCGTCGGTCCGGTGTAGAGCTGCCGCGGACGGCCGATCTTCTGGTCGGGGTCGGAGATCATCTCGTTCCACTGAGCGACCCAGCCCACCGTGCGGGCCAGGGCGAAGAGGGCGGTGAACATCGAGGTCGGGAAGCCGATCGCCGAGAGGATCACGCCCGAATAGAAGTCGACGTTCGGGTAGAGTTTCTTCTCGATGAAGTAATCGTCCTTGAGCGCGATCTGCTCGAGCTCGCGGGCCACGTCGAAGATAGGGTCGGAGATGCCGAGCTCGTTCAGCACCTCCTCCGCGGTGCGCTGCATCACCTTCGCGCGCGGGTCGAAATTCTTGTACACGCGGTGACCGAAGCCCATCAGGCGGAACGGATCCTCCTTGTCCTTGGCGCGAGCGATATATTCGGGGATGCGCTCCGGCCGCCCGATCTCGCGCAGCATGTTGAGCGCAGCCTCGTTGGCGCCGCCATGGGCAGGGCCCCAGAGGCAGGCGATGCCCGCCGCGATGCAGGCGAAGGGATTGGCGCCCGAAGAACCCGCCAGCCGGACTGTGGAGGTGGACGCGTTCTGCTCGTGATCGGCATGGAGGATGAAGATGCGGCGCATCGCATTCTCGATGACCGGGTTCACTTCATAGGGCTCGGCCGGCACGCCGAAGGTCATGCGCAGGAAGTTGCCCGTGTAGGACAGGTTGTTCTGCGGGTAGAGGAACGGCTGCCCGACCGAATATTTGTAGGCCATCGCCGCGATCGTGGGCATTTTCGCGATCAGCCGGTGCGAAGCGATCATCCGCTGCTTGGGATCGGTGATGTCGGTCGAATCGTGGTAGAAAGCGGAGAGCGCGCCGACCACGCCGCACATGATCGCCATCGGGTGCGCGTCGCGCCGAAAGCCGCGGTAGAAGGTCGAAAGCTGCTCGTGCAGCATCGTGTGACGGCTGATCGTGTAGGTGAAATTGTTGAGCTCGTCCTGGCTTGGCAGGTCGCCGTTCAGCAGCAGATAGGCGACCTCCATGAAGGTCGAATGCTCGGCGAGCTGGTCGATCGGATAGCCGCGGTGGAGGAGGATGCCCTGATCGCCGTCGATATAGGTGATCTCGGATTCGCAGCTGCCGGTGGACGTGTAGCCGGGATCGTAGGTGAAGGCGCCGGTCTGCGCGTAGAGCTTGCGGATGTCGATCACGTCCGGTCCGACCGATCCCGACAGCACCGGCAAATCGAAGCTCTTTTCGCCAAGTGTCAGGCGGGCGTTGGTGTCGGCCATCTTATTGTTCCCTTTTAACCATCCTGTCGGCGATCCGCGCCAGGCTCTCCTGGCGCCCGAGCAGGACGAGTACATCGAAAATTCCCGGCGAGGTCGCCCGCCCGGTCAGCGCCGCCCGCAACGGCTGCGCCACCTGGCCGAGCTTCACACCGGCTGCATCAGACACCTCACGAACGGCCTGCTCTGTCGCCTCGGCGGTCCATTCGGGCAATTGGCTAAGCGCCGCATGGACGAGGGCGAGCAGGTCCGAGGCCTGACCCTCTAGCAAGGAGGCGGCGCGCTCGTCCACGTCCAGCGGCCGCGACTTGAAAAGAAATGCCCCGCTTTCGGCCAGTTCGTTGAGCGTCTTGGCGCGCGGCTTCAGCCCCTCCATCGCGCGAGCGAGCAGGGCGATCTCCTCGTTCGAAAGCATTCGCCCGAGCATCGTCTCGATCCGCGGTGCCGTGAGGCCGGCGAGCCGCCCGTCGGAGGCTTCGCGGATATAGTGGCCGTTGAGGTTCTCGAGCTTCTTGGTGTCGAAGCGAGAAGGGGAGCGGCCGACGCCGTCGAGGTCGAACCAGCGTGTGGCGTCCTCGCGGCTGATGATCTCCTCATCGCCGTGGCCCCAACCGAGCCGGAGGAGGTAATTGCCGAGCGCCTCTGGGAGAAAGCCCAGTCCGTGATAATCCATCACCCCGGTGGCGCCGTGGCGCTTCGACATCTTGGCGCCGTCCTGGCCGTGGATCAGCGGGACGTGGGCATAGACGGGCTCGGGCCAGCCCATCGCCTTGATGATGCCGAGCTGCCGGAAGGCGTTGTTGAGATGGTCGTCGCCGCGGATCACGTGGGTGACGCCCATGTCTTGATCGTCGACCACCACTGCGAGCATGTAGGTGGGTGTGCCGTCCGATCGGAGCAGGACCATGTCGTCCAGTTCACTGTTCTGCACGACGACGCGGCCCTGAACGTGGTCCTCAATCACGGTTTCGCCTTCGCGAGGCGCCTTGAGGCGGACGACGAACGGCGCGGCGGGCGCGGCCGTGTCCGGAGAGCAATCGCGCCATGCGCTGTTGAGACGGAAGGGCCGGCGCTCGCGCTCGGCCTCAGCCCGGGCGGCAGCAAGCTCCTCCTGCGTCATGTAGCAGCGATAGGCATGTCCCGACGCGAGCATCGCATGTGCGACCTCGGCGTGGCGCGCGGCGCGGGTGGACTGAAAGACCGTTTCGTCATCCCAGTCGAGCTCCAGCCAGCGCATGCCCTCGATGATCGCCTCGATCGCGGCCTGGGTGGAGCGCGCCTTGTCGGTATCCTCGATGCGCAGCAGGAACTTGCCGCCATGATGGCGAGCGAAGAGCCAGTTGAAGAGCGCCGTGCGCGCGCCGCCGATATGCAGGAAGCCGGTAGGTGAGGGGGCGAAACGGGTAACGACGGCGGCGTCTTGCGCGCGGGGCTCTGTGCTTGCGCTCACGCGCGGATTCTCCAAGGATGCGGCCCATGGCCACCAAGAACTGGCGCGCCCCTAGCATAGCGGGATGGCCGCTACAAACCGGGCTCATGGCGGGGCTCCGCGAACGGATGGAGCGTGTCGCCGAGGCCGAGCGCGAGCAGCTTCCGCTGTGGCTTCCGGTCGGGCTCGGGCTCGGGATTGCCGCCTGGTTCGCGTTGCCGGACCAGGGCGCCTGGACGGCGTTCTTGCTCACCGCGCTTGCTGCTGCCGTCGGCGCGGCTGCGGCCGGATTGAACAGCCGCTGGGGCCGTGCCATTGCCATCTTCAGCCTCTTCGGGGCGTTCGGCTGCGGCCTGATCTGGTCGTAGGCGGAGCGTGCCTCCGCACCACGGCTGGAGCGCGCCCGAATGGCGGAGTTCACTGCCCGCATCGAAAGCGTCCAGAAGCTGCCCGCTCGCGAAGTCGTGCGGCTCGTCGTGGCACCAACCGGCTCCACCAACCTGCCGCCGCGGCTGCGGATCAACATCGACGATGAAGATGCCAAGGCCTCGCTCGAACCCGGCGCCACGGTGCGTCTCAAGGCTTGGTTGATGCCGCCCGCGCCGATGGCCGTGCCGGGAGCGTTCAACTTCGCGCAGGCGGCCTGGTTCCAGGGGATCGGCGGGACGGGCCGGGCGAGCCGGATCGAGCTGGTGGCACCGTCCGCCGAGCAGGGTTGGCGCGCCCGTCTATCCTCGGTGCGCCAGCGCCTTGCGGATCATGTCCGCTCCCGGCTCGCAGGTGGCCCAGGGGCGATCGCAGCGGCATTGGCCACCGGCGATCAATCCGCGATTTCGGAGAAGGATGCGGAGGCGATGCGGGCCTCGGGGCTCGCTCACCTCCTCTCGGTCAGCGGCCTTCACCTGACCGCAGTGGTGGGCGCCGTCATGCTCCTGACAATGAAGCTTCTCGCGCTGAGTCCCACGCTGGCGCTTCGCCTCCCGCTGGTGCCCATCGCTGCGGGTGTCGGCGCTTTGGCAGGCGTGGCTTACACGCTCCTCACCGGCGCCGAAGTGCCGACGATCCGCGCCTGCGTGGCGGCGCTCTTGGTCCTTCTTGCCTTGGCGCTCGGCCGAGACGCGCTGACGCTTCGCCTGCTCGCGGTCGGCGCGCTGATCGTGCTGCTCTTCTGGCCTGAGTCGCTCGCCGGCCCCAGCTTCCAGCTGAGCTTCGCGGCCATTACGGCGATCGTCGCCTTGCACGAACATCCGTGGATCAAGGCACTGCTCGCCCGGCGCGAGGAGGGGGCGATCCAGAAGCTTGGGCGGGGGCTGCTCGCCCTGATTCTGACCGGGCTCGTGGTGGAGGCGGCGCTGATGCCGATCGCGCTCTACCATTTCCACAAGGCGGGCTTCTACGGAGCGCTGGCCAACGTGGTCGCGATCCCGCTGACCACGTTCGTCATTATGCCGCTAGAGGCGCTGGCGCTGCTTTTCGATCTGGTCGGTGCCGGTGCTCCGGTCTGGTGGCTGACGGGTGTCGCGCTCGATTTCCTGCTCGGCCTGGCGAACCTCGTCGCGAGCGCCCCTGGTGCCGTGGCGACCCTGCCGACCATGCCGAGAGCCGCCTTTGCGCTGATCGTCGGAGGCGGTCTGTGGCTCGCTCTGTGGCGCACCCGCTGGCGCTGCCTCGGGCTGCTTCCGATCGCGGCGGGGGTGGTCTGGGCCCTCGCCACCCCGGCGCCGGACCTCATCGTCACGGGCGAAGGCAAGCATCTTGCGCTTCGCACCTCTTCCGGCAAGCTCGCCATTCTTCGCTCCCGCGCCGGCGATTATGTGCGGGACATCCTCGGCGAAAGCGCGGGCGAAGATGGCGAGCTCGGCGCCCTCGAAGATGCGGTCCCGTGCAGCCCAGATCTTTGCCGGGCCGAGGTGGCGAGGGACGGCCGCGTGTGGCGCATCCTCGCGACGCAATCGCCGCACCATGTCCCGTGGCCCGAGATGATCCGCGCCTGTGCCGAGGCAGACATCGTCATCTCCGACCGCCGGCTGCCGCGCGGCTGCACGCCGCGCTGGCTGAGAGCCGACCGGGGTTTTCTCCAGCGTACGGGTGGCCTATCCATCGTCCTTGGCGACCGGTCCCAGGTGAGCAGCGTCTCCGAGCGCGTCGGCAGCCACCCATGGGCGTCGCGGCTTCAGTAGCGGCGCAGCAGGCCCGAAAGCTTCCCCTGGATGACGACTTGCTCGGGCCGGTAGCGCTGCGGGTCGTAGCGGCGGTTGGCCGGGTCGAGGCGGATCATCTGGCCTTCACGGCGGAAGGTCTTGAGCGTCGCTTCCTCATTGTTGATGAGGGCGACCACGATCTCGCCGTCGCGGGCGGTGTCGGTCTTGCGGATCAGCGCATAGTCGCCGTCGAGAATGCCTTCCTCGACCATCGAGTCGCCGGCGACCTCAAGCGCGTAATGCTCGCCGGGGCCGAGCAGGGCGGCGGGGACGGCCAGGCTCTCGGTCCCCTGCAGAGCCTCGATCGGCGTGCCGGCCGCGATCCGGCCGTGGAGGGGGAGTTCGACGATGTCGTTGGAATTGGCGGCGACCAGCGGACTGGCAGCGGGGGCGCGCAGCGGCACCACGTTTCCGCCGCCTGCTTTCTCGGGCATCTTCAGAACTTCGAGAGCGCGGGCGCGGTTGGGGAGCCTGCGGATGAAACCACGCTCCTCGAGCGCCGAGATCAGGCGATGCACGCCTGACTTGGACTTGAGGTCCAACGCCTCCTTCATCTCCTCGAACGAGGGCGAGACGCCGGTCTCCCCAAGCCGTTCGTTGATGAAGCTTAGTAGCTCATGTTGCTTGCGCGTAAGCATGCCCGGTGCCCCTGTTGGAACGAATATGGAACGTGTAGGAAACGTTACGGGTGCTTGTCAAGCGGCCTCATAGCGGTTGCCGGGCGGGATCGCGCCAAGTTCAGACTGGCACGACTGGGACGACTTCCACATGGAATCGCGGGGGGGGGGAGTTCGCCAGGGCGCCGTAGCGGCGGTTCAGGAGATGGTCGCTTCGGCTCATCGCACAAGATGAACCAGACAGGTTCTATTTTGCAAGTGGCTCCCTGCAAATCAGGCTCTTCGCCTCGGCATATTCCCGCGCTATGCGCTCGACATAGCCGCCGGCCGGCAGGATCTCGCGGACGGCGCCGATGCCCTGGCCCGAGCCCCAGATGTCCCGCCACGCTTTTGCACCCGTGGCCGACCCGAAATCCATCGTCTTGACGTCACCTTCGGGAAGCGCGTCCGGGTCCAGCCCGGCGGCCTCGATCGACTTGCGCAGATAGTTTCCGTGAACGCCCGTGAAGAGGCTGGAATAAACGATGTCGGAGGCGCGGCCCTCGACTATTCCTTCCTTATATCCGTGGCTTGCATTGGCTTCTTCAGTGGCGATGAAAGGCGAGCCGATATAGGCGAAGTCCGCGCCCATCGCCTGCGCCGCCAGAACGGCGCGGCCCGTGGCGATCGCGCCTGACAGGATCAGCGGGCCATCGAACCAGTCCCTGATTTCCTGCACTAGCGCGAAAGGTGAGAGGCGCCCTGCGTGCCCGCCGGCTCCGCTCGCCACCGCGATCAGGCCGTCGGCGCCCTTCTCTACGGCTTTGCGCGCGAAGCGATCGTTGATGATGTCGTGGAGCGTGATGCCGCCCCAGCCATGCACCGCCTCGTTCACCTCGACCAATGCACCAAGCGAGGTGATGACGATCGGCACCTTCCACTTGGCGCAGGTCGCCATGTCCTGCTGGAGCCGGTCGTTCGAACGATGCACGATCTGATTGACCGCGAACGGCGCCGCGGGCGTGTCGGGATGGTCGCGGTCCCATGCGGCCAGTTCCTCGGTGATGCGGTGCAGCCATTCGTCGAGCTGCGCCTGCGGGCGCGCGTTCAGCGCCGGGAAGGAACCGACGATGCCGGCATTGCACTGGGCGATCACCAGATCCGGATTGGAGACGATGAAGAGCGGCGCGGCGATGACGGGAAGGCGAAGGCGGGTGAGGGGGGCGGGGAGGGTCATCACCCTTCCTTAGCTTGAGGGCCTGTGGCGTCAAAGCGGAGGCGTAACGTTATAGAAGCGCCTGCTCTGGAAAACGGGAGATGCGCGCCTAGAGCTCTTGTCGCCTAGCGGTCGTAGATCCGGTCGAGGGCTTCGGCCACGTCGACGAGCCGTTCGGACGCGGGATCGAAGCGCTCGCCCGCGGCCAGGCGACGCGTCCAGTCCGCCGCGGCGCGCCCGCCCCATTCGTCCGGCGGGCTTGCCAGCGTTTCCCGCGCCGTGCCGCGGAAGCGCTCGGCGGTGAAGTCGTAGAAGGAGCCGCCGACGTTGCTGAGCGAAGCGCCGCCCTCGGTTCCGTAGAAGGAGGCGGAGATGATCGCGTCGGTGCCGGCCTGGAGCCGCCACGAACAGGAGAGCTGCACCGCCGCGCCGGTGTCGAGTTCTAGCGTCGCGAGGGCGTAATCCTCGACCGCATCCGTTCGGTTCCCGAGCTGCTCGCCGGATGAGAAGAGTTTGGAAGTTGCGCCGCTAAGCTGTGGAAAGTCCAAGGTCCAGAGCGCGAGATCGACGAGATGCACGCCCAGATCCATCACGCAGCCGCCGCCTGACTGAGCCGGGTCGTAGAACCAGGCTTTGTCCGGCCCATAAGCGTTGTGGAAGACGAGGTCCGCCGCGTAAATGCGGCCGAGTTCACCGCCCTGGATCAGCTCCCGGATGCGGCGCATGCCTTCGGTGAAGCGATAGGAGAGGTCGACGGCGAGCAAGCGATCCGCCGAGCGCGCGGCGTCGACGACCCGCCGCACCTCATCCGCAGTGCGCCCCAGAGGTTTCTGACAGAAGACGGCGGCGCCCGCTTCCAGAGCGGCGACCGACTGTTCCGCGTGCAATGCGCTTGGGGTTGCGATCACCAATCCGTCGAGACCCAGGCCGAGCAGCGCCGGCAGATCGGGCACGATCTCGGCTTCCGGCGCGAGCCGCGCGGCTTCGGCCGCCATGTCCGGCGACGGCTCGGCGATTGCCGCCGCTTCGATAGCGCCGGTGGCGATCATCGCTTCCATGCGGTGCCGGCCGATCCAGCCGACGCCGAGAAAGCCCACCCTTGGCCGGGCGCTCAAAGCGTCACCAGCGCCTTCAGGAAGCCGTCTGGGCGGTCGCGGGTGGCGTCGAGCGCCTCGCCCAGCCGCTCGAGCGGAAAGCTGTGCGTGTAGAGCGGCGAAGGGTCCAGCCGCCCGGAAGCGACCGCCTCGACGGCTTCCCTGATGCCTTCGGCATAGATTTTCGGATCGCGCTCATGGGCGTTGATGACGTCGATGCCGCGCCAGTTCCACAGCCACATATTCACCTGCCGCGGCCCGTCCTGATGATAGCCGGCCACGATCAGCTTGCCGCGCTCGGCGGTGAACTCGGCGGCAAGGTCGAGCGGCCACTGCTTGCCCACCGCCTCAATCACCCGCTCGCAAAAGCGGCCGCCGGTCAGTTCCTTTACGCGTTCGATGATCCGGTTATGATCGTCCATCGGGATCGTCTCGGCCGCCCCGAAGCGGCGTGCGAGATCGAGCGAGAAGGGACGGCGCGAAATGGCGATCACGCGGGCGCCGGCGTCGGTCGCGAGCCGGCAGAGGATCGCGCCCAGGAAGCCGATGCCGACGATCGCGACCGTCTGCCCGGCCTGGATATCCGCCCTTCGGAAGATGTTCATCGCGCAGCCGAGCGGCTCGCCTGGAAAGGGCTGGTCGGAAAGGCTTTCCGGCAGCTTCACGACCGCGTCGGCTTCCGCAATGTCGTATTGCGCATAGCTTTTGTAGGAAAGCGCGGCAACGCGGTCGCCGAGGACCAGCGCCTGCACGCCTTCGCCGACGGCATCGATTAGACCCCAACCTTCATGCCCGAGCGAGCCGGGCTCGGTGGGAAACTGCATCCATTCCGGCCCCGCCCAGGGCGTCAGGTTCGAAGCGCACACGCCGCAGCCCTCCAGCCGGACACGCACTTGCCCCGGCCCGGGCTCGGGCAGCGCCACATCGTCGACACGGATCTTACCGGGCCCGGCAAGAACCGCCGCCTTCATCATGTTCATCTTGTCTGGAAACTCCGCCCGCACGTTCGTATTCAAAATGCGCGGGCAATTCTCTTGTTCCAGCCGTGCAACGAGTTCGGCTGTGATCCGGTTGCAAGCTTCAAGGGAGCTGGGAAGCGGGTCCGCTGTGCTCGGACAGGCTATCCGGTCCCGTGGCACCTTTTCGCAGGCCGGGGCCTGCCGCACCCTCGCCGGGACGCGCTTCGAGGCCGCCCACCGTCTCGCCGCGGCGGCGGGCCGGGCGGGCGTAAAGAGCTTCGAAGAGGGGCGAGGCCATCAGGGTGGTGGCGATCGCCATCAGGACCAGGATCGCGAACAAGGCCGGCCCAATAATGCCGCGCTGCAGGCCGATGTTGATGACGATCAGCTCCATGAGCCCGCGCGCGTTCATCAGCGCCCCGATGCCCATGGCGGTGGCGTGCGGCTGCCCGCTCCAGCGCGCGGCAACGTAGCAGGCGCCGCCCTTCGCCACGATGGAGCCGATCAGGATCAAGGCCGCCACCAGCGCAAGCGACGGATCGCCGAGGATCAAAAGCTCGGTATGGAGCCCGGAGAAGGTGAAGAACATCGGCAGCAGCAGCACGACCGTGATCGGCTCCAGCTTGCGGCGCAGCCCATCGGCGAATTCACCCCTCGGCATCGCGGTGCCGAGCAGGAAGCCGCCGAACACCGCATGGATGCCGATCGCGTCCATGGTGAAGGCGGCGAGCAGGAAGAGAAGCAGCGCAATGGCGAGGCGGCCTTCGCCGATCTCGCCGGCGCGTCCGAGCGGGGCGAGCAGGCGAGGGGCGAGCAGCACCGCGAACAAGGCGAATGCGACGCCGCCGCCAAGCGCCAGAATCGCTACCGAGGGGCCGTCGCCGAAGCTTGCCAGCACGAGTGCGATCAGCATCCAGGCGGCGGCGTCGTCGATCGCGCCGGCCGAGAGCGAGAGCGTGCCCATCGGAGTGCCGGACAGGCCGCGCTCGTGGATGATGCGGGCCAGCATCGGAAAGGCGGTGATCGCGATTGCCGCGCCCATGAACAAGGTCGCTTCCAGCGTCGTGACCCGGGGCGTGAACAACCCGGGCAGGGTCATCAACCAGGGCGTGATCGCGATCGCCACCAGGAAAGGCGCGGCCATTCCCGCCAGCGACACCGACGCGGCGCCGCGGACGTTGCTGGAGAACTCATTCCGATCGAAGCCCAGGCCGACGATGAACATGTAGAGGCCGACGCCGAGCTGCGCGCCCGCGAACAGGATCGCCTTGCTCTCCGGCGGGAACAAGGCGGCCTGCAGGTCGGGAGCGAGGGCGCCGAGCAGAGACGGGCCGAGCACCACGCCGGCGATCATCTCGCCCACCACCTGCGGCTGGCCGAGCCAGCGCCGCACCAGCCAGCCGACGCCGCGGCACGCCGCAACGATCACCGCCAGCTGGAGGAAGAAGCGGACGCTGAGTTCGGCCGGAGTCATCAGGCCGTCAGCGGACGCCGAGCGTAGATGCCGTAGGCGACGATCACGAGGTAGCAGGCGGCGGGCAGCAGCATTGCCAGCCCCAGGCTTGCCGTCATGTCGGCGAGGGCGCCGGTGGCGAGCGGCACGACCGCGCCGCCGAAGATCGCGACGTTGATGATGCCCGATCCGTCCGCCGCGCGGCTGCCCAGGCCTTCGGAAGCGAGCGTGAAGATGGTCGGGAACATGATCGAGTTCATCAGGCCGACGGCGAGCAGGCTGTATCCGGAAACCGCGCCGGACGTGCCCGTCGAGACCAGGATGAGCGCGACCGCGCCGGCGGCGGCGAAGGCCAGCACCTTGCCCGGGCTGATCACGCGCAGGATCGCGGAGCCGATGAAGCGGCCGACCATGGCACCGCCCCAATAAAGGCCGATCAGCTTGCCGGCCGCCTGTTCCTCAAGCGCGAGCACGCCGGGCTGCATCAGGTAGTTCACGATCAGCGACCCGATCGACACTTCCGCGCCGACATAAAGGAAGATGCACAGCGCGCCCCATCCGAAACGGCGGCGCCCAAGCAGGTCGAAGCCGGCAAGGCCCGAGCTCGCTTCGTGGCGCTCACCCTTCAGCCGGTGCCGGAACATCCACACCGCCGCCGCGACGATGGCCAGCGCGACGGCAAGCCCGAGATAGCCCTGAACGATCGCCTGGCTTTCCGCCGTGCGATAGGCGTCGAGCGCGGGGCCGGAAAGCTGGTCGGCGCTGACGGTCGCCAGGCTGCCGAGGATGAGGATCGAACCGACGATCGGAAACACCGTCGTGCCGAGCGAATTGAAGGCCTGGGCGAAGGTGAGGCGGCTATGGGCGGTTCGAGGCGGACCGAGCAGCGAGATGAGCGGGTTGGCGACCACCTGGACGATCACCACGCCGCTCGCCAGCACGAACAGGGCGAGGAGGAAGAGGCCGTAGACGGCGGTCTGCGAAGCCGGGATGAAGAGGAGGCAGCCGATCATCATGATGATCAGTCCCGCGACCGCGCCGCGCATATAGCCGATCCGCTTGACCAGCTTCGCTCCCGGAATGCCGATCACCAGATAGGCGGTGAAGAAGCAGAACTGGATCAGCATCGCCTGGGTATAATTGAGCGTGAACAGCTCCTTGAGCTTGGGGATGATCACGTCGTTGAGGCTCGTGATCCCGCCGAAGATGAAGAAAAGCGCGAAGACGAAGACCTGGAGGTCGGGCGCGTTGACGCCGCGATCCTCGACACTGCCCGGCATCGGGTCGGTCGAGGAGAGTTCGCTCGCAGCGGCGGGGGCGCTGGTGGGGGCCATGGCCATCGTCTTATTTCCTCCCTTTTGCTTCGTTATCAGGCCGGGGGCGGCCCGGCGCAACCCAGGCTCAGGGGCGACCGCATTGCATGGACAGCGACCCGCCCGGATGAGCCAGGCGGATATCCGACACGGCCACCTTTAACCGTCCGCCCGTGCGCAGGACGAATGGCGCGGTAACGCGCTGGAAGTCTGCTCCGCCGCGCGCAAAGCATTGCAGCGGCACGCTCAAGCTCGACCATTGCCCGGGCTGCGCCGCGCGGAGGTGGCCGGTGATCGGCACCGTAGCGTCATTGACGCCGAGCAGCACCTCCCCGGTCGGCGCCTCGTCCAGACGATATTCGAGGATGAGGTGGAGCTCGCCGTTCGATTCGCGCGTGAGATCGAGCGCCTGCGGCGCGGTGATACGGGCGATGCCCGGGCCGGAGCCGTCAAAGGCGAACAGGCGGCTATCCTCCTGTGCGCGGCGGTCCACGCCGGAGACGCGCACCCGGTTGTCGCCCGTTGCCCCGGTCGGGCCAGTGATGACCACGGTGGGCCCGCCTTCCTGGGCAAGATCGAGCGACCAGCCGGCCGGTAGACGCCCGCGACCAAAGAGGATGCCGTCCGCACCGGCCGCGACGCCGGCGGGCCGCTCTTCCGAGAGGCGGGGCAGGTCGCCCGCGCTGGCATAGGTCAAGCCGTAGCCGTAGGCGAACAGGGGATCGTAGTTGCGGTCGCCCCGATTGAGCGGCGTCTGATCACCGCGCTTGGGCCAGGAATAAGACAGGCGCCCCCGGAAGTTGTGGCGCGCGCGGCCCTTGCGGTCGCCCACCAGGACATCGGCGATGCCGCCGCCTTCGCTGCCCGGCAGGAAGGCGGCGACGAAGGCGTCCGAGGCGTTGAGCTCGGGATTGACCCACATCGGGCGGCCGGACAGGAACACGGACACGACTGGAATGCCTGCCGCCTTGAACCGGCGCATCAGCTCCAGATCTTTCTTATCGGCGGGACTGAATTCCACCGTCTGCCGGTCGCCCACGAATTCCGCGTAGGGATCTTCACCGAACACGACGACGGCGACGTCGGGCTTGGTCGTGTAGCGGCCATCGACGCTGAGCGTGGCTCGCCCGCCAGACGCGCTCAGCGCGTCGCGGATGCCGGCGAAGATCGACTGGCCGTTGGGAAAATCGGCGTTGACGTTGCCGGTGCCTTGCCAGTTCAACGTCCAGCCACCCGATTGTTTGCCGATATTGTCGGCACCGTCGCCGGCGACGAGCACGTTGGCGGTCGCACGGATCGGGAGTGCCTTGCCGGCGTTTTTGAGCAGGACCAGCGACTCCCGCACCGCCTGCCGCGCCACGGCGCGATGATCGGGCGCGCCGAGCAATTCGACGCGCCCGGCGAGCGGCCGTTGCGACGGCTTGGGTTTTTCGAACAGGCCGGACCTGATCTTGACGCGCAGGATGCGGCGCACCGCATCGTCGATCCGCGCGGCCGGAATCTCGCCGGACCGCGCCTGGGCCAGCGTGTTCTCGTAAAGCGGCTTCCAGTCAGAGGGCACCATGAACATGTCGAGACCGGCGTTGATCGCCGCCGCGCAGGACTGGACGGTGCAGCCCGGTACCTGGCCGTGCGCGTTCCAGTCGCCCACCACCAGGCCGTCAAAGCCCATCCTCTCCTTGAGCGCGCCGGTGATCAGGTCGCGGTCGCCGGTCGTCTTCTCGCCGCGAATGGAGGAGAATGAGATCATGACGGATTGAACGCCCGCCTCGATCGCGGGCGGGTATCCGGCACCGTGAATGCGCGCGATCTCGACCGGACTGGACGGATTGTCGCCCTGGTCCTTGCCCCCTGCGGTGCCGCCGTCGCCGACGAAATGCTTGGCGGTGGCGAACACGCGGCCCGGGCCCAGAAACCCGGCTGTGCCCGGGCGGCCCTGCAGCCCCTCCACCAGCGCGCCGGCATAAGAGGCGACGATCTCCGGATCCTCCGAAAAGCCTTCATAGGTTCGGCCCCAGCGGTCGTCGCGCACGACGGCGAGCGTGGGGGCGAAGGTCCAATCGATGCCGGTGACGGCCATCTCGCGCGCCGTCACTTCGCCGATGCGGCGCATGAGCTTCGGATTGCGCATTGCGCCGAGGCCGATATTGTGCGGGAAAATCGTCGCGCCGACGATATTGGCGTGGCCATGGACGGCGTCGATGCCCCAGACGATCGGGATCCACTTGTCCGCCGGCACGGCGGCGCGCGACGCCTCCCAATAGGCGTCGGCGAGCTTCAGCCATTCTAGCGCGGGCGCTTTCTCGTTGCCGCCGGGCCCGCCATTGCCGCCGGTGAGCACGGAGCCGAGCTTGTAGCGCGCGGAATCGGCGGGGGCGATCGTCGCCTCCGCCTGGATTGTTTGCGCGACCTTCTCCTCAAGGGTCATCCCCGCCATCAGGCGATCGATGCGTGCCTCCAAGGCCGGATCGCGCGCGACGCGGCTTTTGACGCGCGGCCAGACCGCGGAATCAGCAGTTGCGTTGGCGGGCGTGGGTTGGCTGGCCGAGGGAGCGGCAAGAGCCACGGCAATCGCAAACAGGCTGGCACGCAGAATCATGTCACTCCCCCGAGATGTTCTTCTTATGAGAACGCTATCAAGAGTGACATAGCCGACTAAATTCTCCGGTTTCAAGGCGTTTTGCTGTCGCTCCGGATGACGAGGATCAGCAGGGCGGCCGTGGCGACGAGCAGCGCCAGCGCGATCATCAGGCCTTCGAAGCCGTAAGTGGGCGCCAAGGCCACGGCGAGAAGCGGCGACAGCAAAGCGGGCAAGGTATTGGTGAGGTTGAACAGCCCCAAGTCGCGGCCGCGGCGATGAGGGGAGGGGAGCAGCTGCATCGCATAAACCGAGTGGAGCGACAGGTAGATTGCCAGACTGCAGCCGAACAGGGCGTAGCCCGCCACGGCTGCGCCAAAGCCGGGTCGCAGCCCCATCACCGTCAGGCCAAGGCTCATCGCCACCGCAGTGCCGAACAAGAAGGGACGACGCGCGCCGAGCCGGTCGGACGCACGCCCGAGCAGCAAGGCCAGCGGCATCGCGGCGGCAAGGGTGATTCCGCTCAGTCGCGCCACGTCAGCTTCGCTCGCCGGGCGGCCGGGCAATGACTGGAAATAGTAGAGCAGGAAGGCGAACAGCACGCTGCCTGCGATCTGGACGAGCAGCCGCGCTATCCAGAGCATTGAAAGATCGATGCGGCGCATGTTCCGCTGGGCGGGTGCCGGGGCGTTCGGCTGAACCTGAGCCTTGGGCGGTGCGGCCGAGAGAAGGAGCGGGAGCGTCAATCCCGCGATAATTGCGCAGAGCAAAGCGAGCTGCGCCCCCTGACCGCGCACGAAGGGCAAGGTCATCAGGACTCCCGCGAGAGCGCCGATCGGGTGACCGACGGCGAGGAGGCCGCCGAGCACACCCTTCTGATCGTCGGGCACCGTGTCCGCGGCCCAGGCGGCGAGCGGGCTCAGCATCATGTTGAGCGCAGCCTGGTAGAGGATCACTGCTCCAACGATGGTTGCCAGTGTCGCAGCCGCATGGAGCAGCGCGTAACTGGCGAGGGTCAGGGCGAGCCCCAAGGCCACCCATGTTCGGCGACTGCCCTTGAGATCGCTCGCCCAGCCGAAGCCGATATTTGCGAGGCTGGCCGAAACCGCCCCGGCAAGCGTCGCCGCGCTCAGCCATTGGACATGTGCGCCGCCCGCCACGGCCGCGATCTTGCTGGGAAGAAGCAGCGTCAGCAGCGGCAAATAGGCAGCGACTCCGCCTGCATTGGCAAGCGCGTAGAGCAGCAGGAATTTCGTGCTTTGCCGGCCGGGTGCGCCCCGGGCGTCAGCCGCCACGCGGGCCGGTGGAGCCGCGCACCACCAGCTCGAACGGCACGATACTCGGCGGCTGGGGCTCCGTCGCACCCGATTTCGCCTGGATCAGCAATTCGGCCGCCCGCGCCGTCATGGCCGCGATCGGCTGATTGATCGCGGTCAGCGGCGGCACGCTGAACCGAACCACCGGCGTGTCGTCGAAACTGATCACCGAAAGGTCCTCGGGCACGGCGAGGTTGCGCGCCTTCGCCACTTGCAGCGTGGCGAGCGTCATCTGGTCGTTGCTGACGATGATGCCGGTCGGCGGATCGTCCAAGGCACACAGGGCTTCGGCGGCGGCAAGGCCGGAGTCGAAGCTGAAGTCGCCGCGACCAACCAGACGAGGATCGTTGCCGAGGCCTGCCGCTCCCATGGCGGCCTGATAACCCTCCACACGCGCGCCGCTCAGCGCATATTCGTCGCTGCCGCTGATGAAGCCGATGCGGCGGTGCCCGAGCCCGATCAGATGCTCGGTCGCGACTTGCGCCGCACGGGCATCGTCCATGGCGATTGAGAAGCCGGCGCCGTCTTCAACGGACCCGATCCGCGCGAAGGGGACGGCCTGCGCCGTCAGAAGGCCGATGATGATCGGGTTGTCGGAATGCGGCGGCGTCAGGATCACGCCGTCCGGATTAAGGGCCGATAGCGCGGCGAAAATCTCGCGCTCGACATGCTCGCTATGCGTGTCGACCAGTTCGAAGAGCATCCGGTAGCCATGCTCCGCGCATTTGAGCATGCCGCCGAGCAGCATCTGATCGACCCAGTCGGTGCCTTCACCCAACCGCCAGCCTTCGACGGTGCGGTCGCGATCGTTGAGCGCGAGGATCAGGTAGGAGCGCGAACCGCCCAGGCGCCGCGCCGCCAGGTTCGGAACGTAGCCGAGCTTGGCGACGGCATCCTTCACCCGGGCCTTCACGACATCGCGAACATTGGGTTCGTTGTTAATGACGCGCGAGACCGTCTGCAGCGAAACCCCCGCTTCGGCCGCGACATGCTTGATGGTGACGGGACGGGGCCGGGTCGTCTGCATTCTCTCTCCGTTCGACGGGTTCATGCCACCAAGGCCGCGCGCATGGCAAGACGGGCTGCTCCGAGGCGCCGAGCGCTCCCGGCGTTCTGGCGGGCGTCGTTGAGAACGTTAGCAGTTGAGCGGGAATGGCAGCTTGGATAGGTTGGGTCCGCCAGCAAGCCACCGGTTACTCGCGGTGCCGAAATGGCGGAAAGTCATCGGGCAGGGTGTCGGGGGAGGAAGCTTATGGATCAACCGCAACAGCCGCTTCGGCCGAAGCGGCGCTTGGTGTTGGTCGGGCTGGCCGCCGCGGGTGTTGCCGCGATCGGAAGGGTGGCCGGTGCCCGCCCTCGCGCGACGCATGCCATGCGGAGACGCGATCCCGATCTGGGACCAAAAGTTCTGATCTTCGATCCATCCATGCCGCCTGCGGCGATCCAGCGCCGGCTCGATGCCGTGTTCCGGCAGCAGGAGCGGGCGCATTTCACCGATGCGCGCTATGCCATCCTGTTCAAGCCCGGGCGTTATGCCGTGGACGTCCATGTCGGCTTCTTCACCCATGTCGCTGGCCTTGGGGCGCTTCCAGGCGGCGTCACGATCGACGGCCATGTCCATGTAGAGGCCGACTGGAACAAGGGCATGGCGCTGGTGAATTTCTGGCGCGGAGTGGAGAACATGGCCGTTCGCCCCCCCGACGGCGCCGATCGTTGGGCCGTGTCGCAAGCGGCGCCTTATCGGCGGATGCACCTGCACGGCGATCTCGCGCTGGACGATGGCGGCTGGTCGAGCGGCGGGTTCATCGCCGACAGCCGGATCGAGGGCGTCGTGCGGTCGGGATCGCAGCAGCAATGGTTCACGCGCAACAGCGCCATGCGGGCCTGGCACGGCGCCAACTGGAACATGACCTACATGGGCGTGGACGGGGCCCCGCCGACCAGCTTTCCCGAACCTCCGGTCACCAACCTGGCAATTGTGCCGATGGTGCGCGAGAAGCCCTTCCTCTTCGTCGACGGCGCTGGCGAATGGCGTGTGTTCGTGCCCGCTTTTCGGGCCAAGTCGCGCGGCGTGAGCTGGGCGGCGGGGATGCCCAAAGGCGACGCGGTGCCGCTGTCCCGCTTCTTCATCGCTCGGCCCGAAATGCCGGCCCGGAGGATCAACGCCGCGCTTGCCCGTGGAATGCACCTGTTGCTGACGCCCGGCATCTACCGGCTGACCGAACCGCTACGCATCGGGCGCGCGAACACCATCGTGCTGGGGCTGGGGCTTGCGACACTGCTGGCAGAGGGAGGGAGCAAGGCGCTAACGGTCGCGGACATGCCCGGCGTGGTCGTCGCGGGGCTGCTGTTCGATGCGGGGCCGGTCAACTCACCCGTGCTGATGGAAGTCGGGCCGCGGGGCGCCGCCCGCGACCACCGCGGCAATCCAATCGCGCTCTCCGACCTCTTCTTCCGCGTCGGCGGCGCCACCGTCGGCAAGGCCACGACCTGCCTGGAAATCAACAGCCACCATGTGGTCGGCGACCATCTCTGGATCTGGCGCGCCGATCATGGCGACCGGGCGAGCGGACGCGTCCATGTCGGCTGGGCCGAGACGACGGGCGACCAGGGACTAGTCGTGAACGGCAACGACGTCACTCTCTACGCCCTGTTCGTCGAGCATTTTCAGAAATACCAGACAGTCTGGAACGGCGAGCGCGGCCGCACTTATTTCTACCAGAACGAGCTCCCCTATGACCCGCCGAGCCAGGCTGCCTACATGGCCGGGAACACTCGCGGCTGGGCCGCATACAAAGTCGCCGATCACGTCGAGAACCACCAGGCGATCGCGCTTGGCGTCTATTCGAACTTCACCGCCGATCCGAGCATCGTCCTGGAGAGCGCGATCGAGGCGCCGCGCAAGCCCGGCGTTCGCTTCGAGCACGTCACCACCATCTCGCTCGGCGGCGGCAAGGGCCCGATCGCGCATCTGGTGAACGAGGCGGGCGCGGCGGCCCGGCCCGGCGCCATCCGCCAGACCCTGGTCCGCTACCCGGCGCTCTGACTTTCCCGTCCTCACCAGATCAGGAACCGACGTCATGACACCTTTCCTTGTCTTCGCGCAGGCCGTCACCCTCGGCGCCACGAACTACACGGTCGACGAGCCGATGAGCGTGCCGGCGAGCGCGCCTGCTTTCGCCGACGAGTTCGAGGGGAGGGGGGTCGATCGCGCGAAATGGCGCTACGATACGGCGCGCAACGCAGCCGGCTGGTACAATAACGAGCGGCAATATTATTCAGCCGCGCGGCAGGAGAATGCCCGCATCGAGCGGGGCGCCTTGGTGATCGAAGCCCGTCGCGAGACGCTTTCCAAAGCGCGCTTCGCGGATTGGGGCGGGCAGGCTTATACGTCCACCAGGCTCGTCTCGCGCAGGCGGCTCGGCTACGGCGTTTACGAAATCCGCGCGAAGCTGCCGTGCGGGCGCGGTGCCTGGCCGGCGATCTGGATGCTGCCGCCCGACGGCAAATGGCCCGATGCCGGCGAGATCGACATCATGGAGATGGTCGGCTGGGACCCGAACGTCATCCACGCCACGCTTCACAGCGGCGCCTTCAACCACGCCAAGGGCACGCAGCGCGGCGCGCAGAAGCGGATCCCGACCAGTTGCACCGCCTTCCACCGCTACCAGCTCGACTGGCGGCCGGAATCGATCACCATCGGCATCGACGGCCGCGCGCACATGCGGGTGGCGAACGACCAGCCAGGCGGGGCGGCGGCCTGGCCGTTCACGCGACCTTACGAGCTGATCCTCAATCTGGCGGTCGGCGGCGATTGGGGAGGGCAGAAGGGCATCGACAACGCGGCGTTCCCGCAGCGGATGAGCGTCGATTACGTTCGCTATTGGGCGCCTCAGGGCTGATCGGGCCCATTCCTATCATTCGCACCGGATCATAGCAGATTGCTTTTGCAAAAGGGTGACATTCAGGACGCGAAGCACTCTTGACAACGTTCTCAAAATTTTGTGAGTGATCGTTCTCAATGAGAGCGCTGGCCGATATGGCGCCGAGGTTTGGGGGAGGAATCTGATGCGCGGCTTCACCGCTCGTTCGCTTACGCGTTATGTTGTTGGAGCTTCGGCCGTGGCGCTCGCCACTGCCCCGGGCGTGGCTTGGGCGCAGGATGCGGCCTCCACTGTCGGTCAGCCCGGCGATTCCGAAATCCCCGCACAGGCAACCGACACCGGGGTCACCGAAGCGGGTGACGAGATCGTCGTCACCGGCATCCGCGCCAGCTTGCGTCAGGCGGTCGATATCAAGCGCAACGCACAAGGCGTCGTCGATGCGATCTCGGCCGAGGATATTGGCAAGTTCCCGGACACGAACCTTGCTGAATCGCTGCAGCGCATCACCGGCGTGTCGATCGACCGCTCGAACGGCGAGGGTTCAACCGTCACCGTCCGCGGCTTCGGCCCCGAATATAACCTCGTCACCCTCAACGGCCGGCAGATCGCGACAGCGTCGCTCGGCGACGGCGGCAGCCCTCCCTCGAGCCGCTCGTTTGATTTCGCCAACCTCGCGTCCGAAGGCGTTGCGGCCGTCGAGGTCTACAAGACTGGCCGCGCCTCGGTCTTCTCCGGCGGCATCGGCTCCACCATCAATATCCGCACACCGCGTCCGCTCGATCGGCCGGGCTTCCGTGCCAGCCTCTCGGCCAAGGGTGTGTACGACACGTCGGAAAACGACTCCACTTCGATCACGCCCGAATTTTCGGGCATCGTCAGCAGCACCTTCGGCGCGGACGACCAGTTCGGCGTCACGCTGACCGGCATCTACCAGCGGCGCAAGTCCAGCAACAACGTCGCAAACGTCGGCTATCGCGACGGTTATCTCGGTTCCGAGAACAACTGGGGCTCGCTTGCGCAGCCGGGCGATCCGCGCTTCGCCAACATCATCAACCGGCCCGAAGCCAATGATGTCTACGAGGTGCCGCAGAACGCGTCCTACGACCTCAACGATGTCGATCGCGAGCGCATCAACGGCCAACTGGTTCTGCAGTGGCGCCCCACCGAAAACCTGACCTTCACGGCGGATTACCTTTACGCCCGCAACACCGTCGAGGTCCGCAACAGCAACGTCGGCATCTGGTTCAACCACAATGACACGTCGAGCGAGTGGACCGATGGCCCGGTCGCCGGCCCCGTTTTCTATGCCGAACGCTTCGGTCCCCCGGCGGGAAGCGACCCCGGCAAGGACTTGTCCTACAGCGGCGCGCTGACGGCGAACCGCACGCTGACGCAGGTTTTCGGCGGCAATCTGACCTGGGAAGCGGCCAGCGGCGTTACTGTCACGCTCGACGCAGCCCACTCCACCGCCGAGTCCAAGCCGACCAACCGGTTTGGCAGCAGCATGTCGTTCGGAAACGCGATCTTCGGCGTCCAGAGCCAGAGGATCGATTTCGACACCAAGGGCCTGCCGGTCTTCGGCTACACCATGTATCCCGGCATCGACCCGCTGAACGCGGGCAACATCCGGACGACGGGCAATGCGTTCCGCAACGCGTATTTCCGGGACGAGATCAACCAGGGCCAGCTGCGCACCCGGTATGATCACGAAGGCGGTTTCCTCGACAGCCTGGACTTCGGCATCACCTATACGGAGAACAAGGTCCGGTCGGCTTTCGGTTTCCTCCAGAACGACACCTGGGGCGGTTCCACCACGGCGGCCGAGGTGCCCGACGACCTCTTCGCACTCGAAACGCTGCCCGACAAGTTCAAGGGCCTCGCAGGCGCTGACAAGATTCCTGCCAGCTTCTACACCTTCGACGTTCCGACCCTCGTCGACTTCCTCGACAAGCTCAGAGGGATCTGCGGCGGCGACGGCAACTGTCTCGCCGACTACACGACCGATCGCCGGATCAAGGAACGGGTCATCGCGCCGTTCGTGCAGTTCAACAACCGGTTCGACCTGTTCTCGCGGCCGGCGAACCTCATCGCAGGCCTGCGCTACGAATATACCGAGGTCGATTCCGCCGCGCTGGTGCCGATCCCGGTCGGAACGCAGCAGAATTCAGACAACGAATTCAGCGTGTTGTTCGGGCCGGAGCGGGACTTTACCTCGTTCAAGGGTAAATATCGCAACCTGTTGCCTTCGGTGGATTTCGACATCGAGCCGTTCGAGGACTTCAAGCTACGCGCTTCCTACAGCCACACCATCACGCGCTCGGATTATGCCAGCCTGCAAGGCGGGCAGACGATCGATACGCTGTTCCGCATCGGCAACGGCTTCGGAAGCGTCGGCAACCCGGGTCTGCTTCCATTCAAATCGAAGAACATCGACCTGTCGGCCGAGTGGTATTACGGTCGCGAAAGCTACCTATCCGTCGGTTACTTCAACAAGGACGTCGAGAACTTCATCTCGTCGGAACGGATCAACCAGACGGCATTCGGGCTCACCAATCCAGGATCGGGTCCGCGGGTGAGGGCGGCGCGCGCCGCGCTCGGGCCGACTGCGAGCGGAGTGGAAATCCGCGAGTATATCCTGGCCAACTTCCCGGGAACCGCCTTCCGGAACGCGCAGGGGCAGGTGATCGTGCAGGGCCAGCCCGGCGACGATCCCGTGATCTTCCAGATCGCGACGCCGGTGAATAGTGACGAGACCGCAAACATTTACGGCTTCGAGTTCGCGATCCAGCATAACTTCTGGGACACAGGGTTCGGCGCCATCCTGAACTACACGATCGTCAAGGGCGACGTGACGTACGACAGGACGCAGCCTGCAAGCGTGACGCAGTTCGCGCTGACGGGCCTGAGCGACAGCGCCAACGCCGTCCTCTTCTACGACAAAGCGGGGCTCCAGGGCCGCGTGGCATATAATTGGCGCGACGAGTTCCTCGCCGGAACGGGGCCCAATCCGTTCTACGTCGAGGCGTACGGCCAGATCGATGCCAGCGCGAGCTACGAGTTCATGCCTGGCCTGACCGTGTTCGGCGAGGTCATCAACCTGACCGGTGAGAGCCGGCGCGGTCATCGGCGTTCGGATCGGAACGTGTTCTTCGCTTCGCCCGGTTTCGCGCGCTACTCGGCGGGGCTTCGGTTCACGCTCTGACGGGGTTCGACTTGCGTCATGGGAGGAGGCCATCTTCGAAGGAGGGTGGCCTTTTCCGCTTCCGGGCGGCACAATCGTGGCCTGGCATAAGGCGTTGAAAACCTGACGATGGAACGGACAGTCAGCAGGATCGTGATCGTCGGCGGCGGCACCGCGGGCTGGCTCGCCGCCTGCCTGATCGCCGCGCGAGCCAATCGGTCCGCGGCTACCCCGCTCCAGGTGACTTTGGTAGAATCGCCCGACATTCCCACCATCGGTGTCGGCGAAGGAACCTGGCCGACGATGCGCCGCACGCTGGAGAGGATAGGCCTATCGGAGGCCGACTTCCTCCTCGCCTGCGATGCGTCCTTCAAGCAGGGCTCACGCTTCGACGGCTGGCGCACGGGCGAGGCGGGCGATCTCTACTATCACCCGTTCGTTGCGCCGATCGACGGCGAGCCGCGCGAGATCGTATCGGCCTGGCAGGAGGGCGCTT
Organism: uncultured Sphingosinicella sp.; assembly: GCF_902806315.1. Classification (GTDB taxonomy): domain Bacteria; phylum Pseudomonadota; class Alphaproteobacteria; order Sphingomonadales; family Sphingomonadaceae; genus Allosphingosinicella. Next base: position 31,689 of record NZ_CADCWD010000041.1, on the reverse strand, counting down.
CCGACCGCCGCTTTGCCGAAACGGTGAGCGCACAGCCGCGCGCCTGCGCGCTCAACCTGGCGCCACGGCAGCGGGCGATGCCGGATTATGCCGGTGCGCTCAATTACGCCTATCACCTCGACGCCGGAAAGCTGGCGGCCTTGCTGACCCGGCACGCAACGGAGCGGTTGGGTGTGCGCCACGTGCGCGACCATGTCGTCTCCGTCGACCTGGCCGAAGGCGGCGACATCGAAGCGGTCCGCACCCGCGCGAGCGGAACGATCGAAGGCGACCTGTTCCTCGACTGCACCGGCCATGCCGCCCTGCTGATCGGCGAGCAGTTTGGCGTGCACTTCATCGACCGCAGCGGCGAGCTGTTCAATGACCGGGCCCTGGCGGTCCAGCTGCCGGTCGCGCCCGACAGCCCGATCGCCTCGCAGACCAACGCCACAGCGCATGCCGCCGGCTGGATCTGGGACATCGGGCTGCCGACCCGCCGCGGCGTCGGCTGCCTCTATGCCTCGCAATTCGCCACCGACGAGCAGGCGGCCGAGACGCTCCAGGCCTATCTCGGTCGCACCGCGCCGGGGATCGACACGGATGAACTGGCCTTTCGCCGGCTGACCTTCCGCTCCGGGCACCGCGAGCGCTTCTGGGAACGCAACTGCCTCGCCATCGGGTTGTCGGCGGGCTTCCTCGAGCCGCTGGAGGCTTCGGCGATCGTGCTGATCGAGCTCTCGCTCGACGCCCTGCTCGACAATTTCCCGGTCACGCGCGAGGTGATGGACATCCATGCCGGGCGCTTCAACGCGCTGTTCCGTTATCGCTGGGACCGGATCGTCGAGTTCCTGAAGCTGCATTATGTGCTGAGCCGACGGGAAGAACCCTATTGGCGTGCGCACCGCGAGGCTGGATCGATCCCGCCGCGATTGGCGGATCTGCTGCAGATCTGGCGCCACCAGCCGCCCTCGCGCGCGGACTTTCCAGACATTGACGAGGTCTTTCCCGCGGCAAGCTACCAATATGTGCTCTACGGCATGGGCTTTGCCGCACCCGACCAGGCACCGGTTCGGACGGAGACGCGCGGCAACGTCACGAACCTCATCCGACAGGTCGAGCAACGCGGCCGCGCGCTGGCGGCCAGCCTGCCGACCAACCGCACCTATCTGGACGCGCTCCGTGCCGAGCGCCAGTTTGCTACCCCCATGGAACAGGTCCAGTGACCGATCACGCAATCCTTACCGCCGAAGCGCACCGGGACCTGCGGGTTCGCACCGAACGCGGTGCAGATCTCGGCGACGCCGTCATGTGCTCCATCGTGGTGCCCGCCGAGTTCCGGCAGGTGCAGAACGAATATCCGATCCTCTTCCGCCTCAACGCGGAGCGCGACAGCTTCACCGCGCTCGCCATGTTCGGCTTCGAAACCGGTGAGAATCTGTTCCTCGAAAACGGTCGCTGGGACGCTCGCTACCGTCCGCTTGCGATCGACATTCAGCCGTTCCTGATCGGCATGCCCGACGGCGTCGGCGAAAAGCAGGTGCATATCGACATGGCCAGCCCGCGCGTCGGCGGAAGCGAAGGCGTGCGCCTGTTCGACGAGGATGGCCGGCCAACGCCGTATCTGGAGACGATCGCGGACCAGCTCGGTGCGCTGGATGCCGGTTACCAGACATCCGGCGACTTCTTCGGCGCGCTGCGCCGGCACGATCTGCTCGAGCCGCTGACGCTGGAAGTGGAGCTCGACGACGGGTCCAAGAACCGTCTGGTCGGCTTCCACATCATTGACGAGCAGCGCCTCCAGGCGCTCGATGCCGCCGCGCTGGGCGAGCTCCATGCCGAGGACCATCTCCTGCATATCTTCATGGCGGTCGCCTCGCTCGCCAATCTCTCCGCGCTGATCGAGCGCAAGAACCGGCGCGTGGTTCATGGCTGAAGCGGATCCCGGCATTTTCGGCGGGCTTGCCCGGGTTCCGGAGGTCGCGGTGAGAACAGCCGAGGAGCTCGACGCGCGCCTCAGGGGCGCGGACCGCCCGTTCATCGTCCGCAACCTGGTAGCGGACTGGCCGCTGGTGGCGGCGGGGCGGCAATCGGCTCGGGACGCACGCGACTATCTGTTGCGCCGCCGCCGCGACCGCCCGTTCGTGGTATCGGTGGGGCAGCCCGGCAGTGGCGCGCGGCTCTTCTACGACGACGCCATGGCGATGAACTTCCGCACGCTGAACGCCAAGCTGCAGGACGTGTTCGCGCAGATCGACGCGACCGAAGGCAAGCCCGACGCGCCGGCAATCTATCTCGCGTCCATCGACATGCACGAATTTTTCAACGGCTTGCACGAGGCGAACCATGTCGATCTCGGCGACCGTTCGTGCCTCGCGAGCATCTGGATCGGCACGAGGACGCGGATCGCGGCGCATAACGATACGCCCAACAATCTCGCCTGCGTCGCGGTCGGCCGGCGCCGCTTCACGCTCTTTCCCCGCGAGCAGTTCCGCAATCTCTATCTTGGCCCGGTCGACAACACGCCCGCCGGCCGCGCGGTCAGCATGGTCGATTTCCATGCGCCTGACTTTGCCGCGCATCCCCGCTTCGCCGAGGCGCTGCGCCATGCGCAGGTCGCGGACCTCGAAGCCGGGGACGCGCTCTACATTCCCGCCATGTGGTGGCACCATGTCGAGGGCCTCGACCCCTTCAACGTGCTGGTGAACTATTGGTGGCGCGACAGCCCGCGCTGGCTCGGCCAGCCGCAGGACGCGCTCAACCACGCAATGATGGCGATCCGCGATTTGCCCGAGGACCAGAAGCGCCACTGGCGCGACATGTTCGATTATTACGTATTCGAGAATGGAGAAGAGGTGGTGGACCATATCCCGCCCGAAGCGCGCAGCGTGCTTGCGCCGCTCACTTCCGAAAGCGCCGGTCGCATCCGGGCCTTCCTCTTGAGGGCGCTCAGCCGGTGAGGAGCGCGGAGCAACCGCGCCGCCGCATCGTCATCGCGGGCGGCGGCACGGCCGGCTGGATGTCCGCGGCGGCGATCGCACGCACGATGGGGCGCGCTGTCGACGTGACGTTGATCGAATCCGATGCGATCGGGACGATCGGCGTCGGCGAATCCACCATCCCGCCGCTGGTCACCTTCAACCGGCTACTCGGCATCAACGAAGCCGAATTCATGCGGGCGACGCAGGCGACGTTCAAGCTCGGCATTCTGTTCGACAATTGGAAGGAGCCGGGGCACCGCTACTTCCATTCCTTCGGCGTGACTGGAAAGGATCATTGGTCCGCCGGCTTCCAGCATTTCTGGCTCTACGGGCGCGAGAAGGGCCATGAAGAGGCCTATGACGAATATTGCCTCGAGTTGAAGGCCGCGCTCCAGAACCGGTTCGCGCACCTGCCGGACGACGCGATGAACTACGCCTACCAGCTCGATTCAGGGCTGTACGCGAAGTTCCTGCGGGCGATGGCCGAGAAGGACGGCACCAAGCGGATCGAGGGCAAGATCGCGCGGGTCGAGATGGACGGCGAGAGCGGCGACATCGCCGCATTGGAGCTGGAAGGCGGCACCCGGATCGAGGGCGACCTGTTCCTCGACTGCACCGGCTTTCGCGCGCTGCTGATCGAGCAGAGCCTGCACGCCGGCTTCGACGACTGGACGCACTACCTGCCCTGCGACTCCGCCATCGCGATCCAGACCGAGAATGTCGGCCCCGCGGTTCCCTACACCCGGGCGATGGCGCACGATGCTGGTTGGCAGTGGCGCATTCCGCTGCAGCACCGCACCGGCAACGGCATCGTCTATTGCAGCCGTTATCTGGGTCGCGAGGCCGCGCTCGAGCGGCTGCTCGGCAATATCGAGGGGCAGACGCTCGTCCAGCCCAACTTCCTCAAGTTCGCGGCCGGGGCGCGGCGGCGGCAGTGGCACCGCAACTGCGTGGCGATCGGCCTGTCGGGCGGGTTCATGGAGCCGCTGGAATCGACCGCCATCCACCTCATTCAGCGCGCAATCCTGCGGCTCATCCGGATGATGCCGCTCAACGAGATCAGCGAGCGCGACATCGCCGAGTTCAACGAGCAGCAGCATACCGACATGCTGCAGATCCGGGACTTCCTGATCCTGCACTACAAGGCGACCGACCGGCGAGACAGCGCCTTCTGGCGCTATTGCCAGAGCATGGAAATCCCGGACACGCTCGCTCAGAAGATCGAGCTGTTCCGCGAGACCGGGCGGGTGTTCCGCAAGAATGAGGAATTGTTCGCGGAGAATAGCTGGGTGCAGGTGATGATGGGCCAGGGCATCACTCCGCAGGCCTACCACCCGATTGCCGAGAAGCTGCGCGACGACGAGCTTGCACGCTTGCTCGCCACGCTTCGGGAGAATGTGTCCCGAACGGTGGCCGGGCTTCCAGAACACGCGTCCTATGTAGAGCGCTACTGCGGGGCGGTGCGGGCGGAGGCCGCCTGAGGCGCGTCAGCTCTTCAATCGGTAGCCGGTGCGGAAAATCCAGAAGACGACGGCGAGGCAGATGAGGAAGAAGGCGCTCGTCGCCAGCAGGCTCCACAGCACGGGGACGTCGCTCGTGCCGAAGAAGGTCCAGCGGAAGCCGTTGATCAGGTAGACGATCGGATTGAAGAGCGTGATCGTCCGCCAAGGCTCCGGCAGCATCTCGATCGAGTAGAAGCTGCCGCCCAGGAAGGTGAGGGGGGTCACGACCAGCAGCGGTATGACCTGGAGCTGCTCGAACCCCTTGGCCCAGATGCCGACGATGAAGCCGAAGAGGCAGAAGGTCGCGGCGATCAGGATCAGGAAGAGGAGCATCAGGAAGGGATGCTCGACATGCACGTCGACGAAGAGGTTGGCGGTGAGGAGGATCACCAGCGCCACCGTCATCGACTTGGTTGCGGCCGCACCGACATAGCCGAGCACCGTCTCCAGCGCCGACAAAGGCGCGGAGAGGATCTCGTAGATGGTCCCGGTAAATCGCGGCATGTGGATGCCGAAGGAGGCGTTGAAGATGCTCTCGGTGAACAGCGACAGCATCATCAGTCCGGGCACGATGAAGCTGCCATAAGGGATGCCGTTGATCTCCGTCATGCGGCTGCCGATCGCGGAGCCGAACACGACGAAGTAAAGCGAGGTGGTGATCACCGGCACCGCAAGGCCGGTCCAGAGCGTCCGCTTGAAGCGGTGCATCTCGAATTTGTAGATCGCCCACACGCCATGCGCGTTGAACACGGACGCGCTCATGCTGCATTCCTTTCGGTGACCAGATCCACGAAGATGTCTTCCAGCGAGCTTTCGCGCGTGTGGAGGTCCTTGAAGCCGATGCCGAGGTCGCTCATGCGACGCAGCAGCGAGGGGATGCCGGTGCGCTCGGCCGTGGCGTCGAACGTGTAGAGAAGCTCGTTGCCGTCCGCCTGGATCGCCAGCTTCCATTCGGCCAATTCGGCCGGGATCGCAGTCATCGGATCGGAGAGGTTGAGCGTCAGCTGCTTCTTGCCGAGCTTCTGCATCAGCTTCGTCTTTTCCTCGACCAGGATCAGCTCGCCCTTGCGGATGACGCCGACGCGATCGGCCATCTCCTCCGCTTCCTCAATATAATGGGTGGTGAGGATGATGGTGACGCCGCTCTCGCGCAGCTGCCGGACCAGGTTCCACATGTCGCGGCGCAGCTCGACGTCGACGCCGGCGGTCGGTTCGTCGAGGAACAGGATCTCCGGCTCGTGGCTGAGCGCCTTGGCGATCATCACGCGGCGCTTCATGCCGCCGGACAGTTCCTTGATCTTCTCGTTGCGCTTGTCCCAGAGCGAAAGGTCGCGCAGCACCTTTTCGACATAAGCCGGGTTGCGGCTGCGGCCGAAGACACCGCGGCTGAAGGTGACGGTGTCGATCACCCGCTCGAACGCGTCGGTGTAGAGCTCCTGCGGAACGAGGCCGATTTTGGACCGGGCGCGGCGGTAATCGCGAACGATGTCGTGGCCGGCCGCCTGGATCTCGCCCGTGCTGGGCGTGACCAGACCACAGACGATGCTGATCAATGTCGTCTTGCCGGCGCCGTTCGGCCCCAGCAGCGCGAAGATCTCGCCCCGGCCGATGTCGAGATCGACGCTCTTCAGCGCCTGCAGCCCGGAGGCATAGGTCTTGGTGAGACCGCGGATGGAGAGAACGGGTGCGGGCGTCATTGGCTTGGCGGCATCGGAGTTTCTTCCTTGGTTTCCAGCTGCATGCCGTGGCGCATCAGCATGGGCACGTTGGCGAGCGCGAACAGGAAGGTGGCGGGAAGGGCGCCCCACAGTTTGAAGCCGACCCAGAAATCGGTGCTGGTCGTCCGCCACACCGCTTCGTTCACCAGCGCCATGGCGATGAAGAACAGTGCCCAGTTGCGGGTGAGGATCTTCCAGCCATGATCCGAGAGTCCCGGATAGGCGCTGCCGAGCACCAGCTTCAGCAAGTTTCGTCCGGTATACATGCCGAACAGAAGCAGGCCCGCGACCATCACATAGTAGATGGTCGGCTTGATCTTGATGAAGGTTTCGTCGTGCAGCCAGATGGTGATGCTGCCGAGAATCAGCACCATCGCGCCCGAGAACCACAGCAAGGGCGAGATGTGCTTGTACTTGATCTTCGAGACCAGCATCGCCGCGGTGATCGCGACCATGAAAGCGATGGTGGCCGAGAAGATGCCGCGCCAGGCGTTGACTGCGAAGAAAACGACGAGGGGCCCGAGGTCGATCGCAAGGCGCGCGCCGGCTGTGGGGCCCTGCTGCTCGGAGTGCTGCTCCGGGGCGGTGCTCAAGATGCGGCCCCGCTGACGCCGGCGATTGCGCGGGCGGCGTGCCCAGGATTGAAGGGACGCAGATCATCGATGCCTTCGCCGATGCCGATCGCATGGATGGGGATGCCGTAGCGCTCCGCCGCAGCGACGAGGACGCCGCCGCGGGCAGTGCCGTCGAGCTTGGTCATGACAAGGCCGGTGACGCCCGCCACTTCCTTGAACACCTCGATCTGGCCGAGCGCATTCTGCCCGGTGGTGGCGTCGAGCACGAGCACCACGTCGTGCGGCGCGGCGGGGTTGAGGCGGCCGAGCACGCGGCGGATCTTGGCGAGTTCGTCCATCAGACCTTTCTTGTTCTGGAGGCGTCCGGCCGTGTCGACGATCAAAACGTCGATGCCTTCGGCGGTGGCTTTCTTCACCCCGTCGAAGACGATGGCGGACGGATCGCCGCCTTCGGGACCGGTGATGATCGGCACGCCGATGCGGTCGGCCCAGACCTTGAGCTGCTCGATCGCGGCGGCGCGGAAGGTGTCGCCTGCGGCGAGGAGCACGCCATAATCCTGCTCGAGGAAGAGGTGGGCGAGCTTTGCAATGGTGGTGGTCTTGCCCGAACCGTTGACGCCCACGACGAGGATCACCTGCGGACGGGGAAAGGCCTCGATCTCCAGCGGGAGTGCGACCGGAGCGAGGATCTTCTCAAGCTCCTCGGCGACGATCGCGCGGACACGCGCCTCGGTGAGGTCGATCTCGAATCGTTCTTCGGCCAGCCGGGCGCGGACCTTGGCCGCTGTCTCGGGGCCGAGGTCGGACGCGATCAGCGCCTCCTCGATCTGGTCGAGCACGCGCTCGTCCAGCTGCGCCTTCGTGATCAGGCCGGCCAGATTGTCGCCGAGCCGGTCCGAGGTCTTGCGGAACCCCGCGCTCAGCCGATCGAACCATCCCGCGTCGCTCAAACAAAGTCTCCGATGAGTGCGCCATTCTCGACGCCTGTTATGCGCATTGTCCTAACCGTTCCAACGTCAGCCGCGCTGTTGCGGGAATGACGGGTCAGGACGGGTGCGAAGTTCTCGGCATGTCCGGTTCCGCCGCGCTCGACCAGGACCTTTTGCGTGCTGCCAATCATGCCTTGAAGCCACAGCGCCTTGCGTCGCGCCGTTGCTTCCCGGAGCCGTCGCGCACGCTCCTTCACGACCGGGCCCGGAACCTGCGGCATCCTCGCGGCGGGCGTGCCCTCGCGCGGGGAGAAGGGGAAGATGTGACCCATGACGATGTCGCACTCCTCGACAAAGCGCACGCTGTTCTCGTGCATCTCTTCGGTTTCCGTCGGGAAACCGGCGATGAGGTCGGCGCCGATGGCGATGTCGGGCCGCTTCGCCTTCAGGCGCTGCACCGTTTCGATCGCCTGGGCGCGGCTGTGGCGGCGCTTCATGCGCTTCAGGATCATGTCGTCGCCCGCCTGGAAGCTCATGTGGAGGTGCGGCATGAAGCGCGGCTCGGAGCAGACGATCTCTTCGAGGCGCTCGTCGATCTCGACGCTGTCGATCGAGGAGAGGCGGAGGCGGGCGAGGGCGGGCACGTGGCGAAGGATGCGCTCGACGAGCTGGCCGAGCGTCGGCGCACCCGGCAGGTCCGGTCCGTAGCTGGTGACGTCGACGCCGGTCAGCACGACCTCCTGCACGCCGTCGTCCACCAGCGCCTTGATCCGGTCGACCACGATACCGGCCGGAACCGAGCGGCTGTTCCCGCGACCATAAGGGATGATGCAGAAGGTGCAGCGATGATCGCAGCCATTCTGCACCTCTACGAATGCGCGGGAGCGTTCGCAGAAGGAGGCGGCGAGGTGAGGGGCATGTTCCTCGACCGCGAAGATGTCGGAGACGCGGACCTCGGCCGGAGCGGGCAACCCAAACTCGAACGAGGTGGCAAGGAGCTTGTCGCGATTGCCGACAACGCGGCTCACCTCCGGCATCTCGGCGAAGCGCTGAGGCTCCACCTGCGCGGCGCAGCCGGTGACGATCACGCGGGCGTCCGGGCGGCCGCGCTTGGCGCGGCGGATGGCCTGGCGCGTGCGCACGACCGCTTCCGAAGTGACCGCGCAGCTATTGACGATGACGAGATCGTCCTCGCCCGCGGCGAGGCGCCGCATGGCCTCGCTCTCGGCGGCGTTGAGCCGGCAGCCGAGGGTGATGACGTCCACGCTCATGCGAACGCCTCAAGGTCGATCTCGCCGGTGAAGACGTGGGTGGCGGGACCGCTCATCTGGATCGCACCGCCGCGTTCCCAGGCGATGGTGAGTGTGCCGCCGGGCAGGCGTATATCGACGGGCGACCTTGCGCGGCCGAGGCTGATCGCGGCTACAGCGGTGGCGCAGGCCCCGGTGCCGCAGGCTTGCGTCAGGCCGGCGCCGCGTTCCCAGACACGCAGCCGGATGGCGCCATCTTCCTCAGACGCGACGTTGACGTTGATCCGCTCCGGGAAGAGCGGGTCCGCCTCGATGAGCGGGCCGAGCCGGTCCAGCTCCGCCGCATTCGCATCCTCCACGAAGAACACCACGTGCGGATTGCCCACATTGACTGAGAAGGGCGACTGGAGTTCTTCCCAGCCGACCGGCATCGAGCGCGTGTCCATCGGGTAGGCGAGCGGGATCTCGTCCCAGCTGAAGCGCGGTTCGCCCATGTCGATGCTGGCGCTTGTCCCGTTCGCGACGCCGGCGATCACGCCCCCCAAAGTCTCGATCCGCGGCTCGCCGCCCTGGAGCAGGGTGATGCACCGGGCGGCATTGCCGCAGGCCTGGACCTCTCCCCCGTCGGAATTGAAGATGCGCATCTTGAGGTCGGCGACTTGCGAAGTCTCGAGCAGGATGAGCTGGTCGCATCCGACCCCGGTGCGGCGATCGGCGACGGCGCGTGCCGTCGCGGCATCCAGCGCCACCGGCTCGTCGCGCGCGTCGATCACGACGAAGTCGTTGCCGAGGCCGTGCATCTTGTGAAAGCGGCGCTTCATTGCCGCCGCGATCTAGGGTGCGGCGGGGGGCAAGTCCACCTTCGGCGCCTCAGCTGCTCCGCACCGCCCGGTCGCGGTTGTTGAGGCGGCGGCGCGGCTCCTCCACGTCGCGGGCGACGGCGAGGAGGCCTTTTTCGGCCAGCAGGGTGCGGACCTCCGGGATCGGCATCGGGCGGCCGAAGAGCCAGCCCTGACCCTTATACTTGCCGATCGAGCGCAGCCGCGATTCCACCATTTCGTCCTCGATGCCCTCTGCCGTGACGGCGAGGTTGAGGCTGTCCGCGAGGCGAGTGATGGCGTTGACGATCGCGGCGCTTTCCGGATTGTCGTTGATCGAGGTGACGAAGCTGCGGTCGATCTTGATGCGATCGAAGGGCAGCGCGCGAAGGTGGGCGAGCGAGGAATAGCCGGTGCCGAAATCGTCGAGCGCGAGGCGGATGCCCTGGTTCTTCAGGGATCCAACGATCGACTGGGCGAGGCCGAGATTCTCGAATAGCGAGCTTTCGGTGATCTCCACTTCCAGCCGCTCGGCCGGGAAGCCCGTTTCGACCAGCAATTTGACGATGCGCTGGGCGAGCCAGGGATCCTTGAGCTGCGAGGGCGAGATGTTGACCGAGAGGGTGAGCGCCGGGTCCCAGCCGCGCGCTTCCTCGAACGCCTGGCGCATCACCGAAAGCGACAAGTCGCTGATTAGGCCGCAATCCTCGGCGATGCTGATGAACTCATCAGGCGGCACGATGCCGCGCTCCGGATGCTTCCAGCGGGCGAGCATCTCGAATCCGTGGAGGCTTCCGGTCGCGAGATCGATCTGCTGCTCGAAGAAGGGCACGAACTCGCCATCCGGGATGCCGGTCCTGAGGCCCGCCTCGATCGCGTTGCGGTTCTGAAGCTCGCGCTCCATGCTCGCGTCGAACCAGACGCAGCGGCCGCGGCCGAGCTTCTTGGCCGCATACATTGCAATGTCCGCGCGGCGGAGCAGCGCGTCGACATGGGTGCAGTCCGTGTCCGAGCGGGAGACGCCGACCGAGGCGCTGATATGGGTGTGGACGCCGGCAAGGTCGAACGGTTTGCCGAGCCGGTCGACGATATAGTTGGCGGTCGCATCGACGCTGCCGACGTTCGAGGGATCGAAGACAAATGCGGCTGCGAATTCGTCGCCGCCGAGCCGGGCGGCGATGGAGCCGAGCGGAAGCGCCTTTTGAATCACTTCGGCGGTGGTGCGCAGGAGATTGTCGCCGGTCATGTGGCCGTGGACGTCGTTGATCGTCTTGAAGCCGTCGAGGTCGACGATCAGCATGGCGACCGCGCGGTTGCGCTTGCCGGCGCTCGCGAGCAGCTCGTTTACCGCGGAACCCAGCGAGCGACGATTGAGGAAACCCGTCAGCGGATCGGTGGAAGCGAGCGACTGGGCTCGCTTCTCGGCCGCCGTGCGCTCGACCACCTCATGCTTGACGTCGCGGTAGCGGCGCCAACCGTAGATGGTGAGCGCCACGTTGAGGAGGAACATGGCGGTGACTACGCTGCTATTATCGGCGCCGAGGCGCACGAGCTGCCCGCGCGCGATCTCGAAATAGCCGTTGCCCATCGCCGCCATGACGAGCAGCACGGACACCGCGATGCCGATGATGACGAAGTCGTCATGTGCCGAACGCGCGCCCCGCCTGTCTTTGGAGAACATGCTCGCCATTATCGTCCTTCGTCCCCCCGGATCCGCGAGCCTCCGGACCTATCCCTGAGGGAGTGAAAATCATGTTAAGCCCAGCCTCGGCTTGCCTTGGCTTGCCGCCGCGGCTATGCGCGCCCACATCACCTTCTAGGTGAACTGAGAGCATCCGCGGATGCGCGCTGGCCGGCGAGGTTTCGCCCGCCGGCGCTTTTGCGTTTGGCGGCTCTGCCAAGGAGGAACAAGAGTGTTCGACAGTTTGAGCGATCGCCTGAGCGGCGTCTTCGATCGCCTCCGCGGCCGCGGAGCGCTGACGGAAGCGGACGTGCGCGCAGCGATGCGCGAGGTTCGGATCGCCCTGCTCGAAGCGGACGTGGCGCTGCCGGTTGTGCGCGAATTCGTCGACAAGGCGACCGAGCAGGCGGTGGGCCACCAGGTGCTGAAGTCGGTCACGCCCGGCCAGCAGGTCGTCAAGATCGTCCACGACGCGCTGGTCGAGATGCTCGGCGCCGAGGTGTCCGAGCTCAACATGGACGTGACGCCGCCCGCGATCGTGATGATGGTCGGCCTCCAGGGCTCCGGCAAGACGACGACGACGGCCAAGCTCGCCAAGCGGCTGTCCGAGAAGGGCCGCAAGAAGGTGATGATGGCGTCGCTCGACGTCGCGCGCCCCGCGGCGCAGGAGCAGCTTGCCGTCCTGGGCCGCCAAGCCAACGTGGCGACCTTGCCGATCGTGCCGGGCCAGCAGCCGGTCGATATCGCCCGCCGCGCGGTGCAGGCGTCCAAGCTGCAGGGCTTCGACGTGCTGCTGCTCGACACCGCGGGCCGGCTCCACGTCGATCAGGCGCTGATGGACGAGATGAAGGCCGTCGCCTCCGTCTCCAACCCGAACGAAGTGCTGCTCGTCGTCGACTCGCTGACCGGTCAGGACGCGGTCAACGTCGCGCGCAACTTCTCCGAGCAGGTGGACCTCACGGGCGTCGTGCTGACCCGCATGGACGGCGATGCGCGTGGGGGCGCCGCTCTGTCGATGCGCGCCGTTACCGGCAAGCCGATCAAGTTCGCCGGTGTCGGTGAGGGCATCGACAAGATCGAGGCTTTCCATCCCGAGCGGGTCGCCGGCCGAATTCTCGGCATGGGCGACGTCGTCAGCCTCGTCGAGCGCGCCGCCGAGACCATCAAGATGGACGAGGCCGAAGCGCTCGCCAACAAGATGGCGAAGGGTCAGTTCGACCTGAATGACCTCCGTTCGCAGCTGATGCAGATGCAGCGCATGGGCGGCCTCGGCGCGCTCGCGGGCATGATGCCCGGCATGAAGAAGATGGCCGGCGCCGCGCAGGCCGCGACCGACGACAAGACGCTCCCGCGGCTCGACGCGATCATTGGGTCGATGACGTCCAAGGAGCGGCTGAAGCCGGAACTGCTGAACGCCAAGCGCAAGATCCGTGTTGCCAAGGGATCTGGAACGACGGTGCAGGAGGTCAATCGCCTCCTCAAGATGCATCAGGAAATGGCAAATGCCATGAAGAAGATCAGGAAGATGGGCGGCCTCGGCAAGCTCGGCGCCCTGTTCGGCGGCGGCGGAGGCGGCGGCCTTGGCGGGATGCTCGGCGGCATTGGCGGACCGCCCGGGCCCGGCGCCGCTCCCCCTGCGGGCCTGCCGGGGCTTCCCGGCGGAGGGATGGGCGGCAACCAGCCGTTCAACCTGCCGCCCGGCTTCGACAAGTTCATGAAGAAATAAAACGAACCACCAGAAAGGAAATCAAAATGGCAGTTGCAATCAGGCTCGCACGCGGCGGTGCGAAGAAGCGTCCTTACTACAAGATCATTGTCACCGACGCCCGCAATTCGCGCGACGGCAAGTTCATCGAGCGCATCGGCAGCTACAATCCGCTGCTCCCCAAGGACAGCCCGGAGCGCGTGAAGCTCGACGCCGACCGCGCCCGCCACTGGCTCTCGGTCGGCGCGCAGCCGTCGGACCGCGTCGCCCGCTTCCTTGATGCCGCCGGCGTCAAGGAGCGCTCGGCCCGCAGCAACCCGAACAAGGGCCAGCCGGGCGAGAAGGCCAAGGAGCGCGCCGAAGAGCGTGCCACGCGCGATGCCGAGGCCGCTGAAGCGGCTGCTGCAGCCGCCGCTGCTCCTGCTCCTGCTCCTGCTGAAGAGGCTGCACCCGAGGAGGCTCCGGCCGTGGAAACTGCCAGCGGCGGCGAAGGCGAGGCCACTCCGGCCGACGAGGCTTCCAACGAAGGCCAATCGACCAGCGAGCCCGCCGAAGGCGCTCCCGAGAACGCTCCGGCCGACGGAGCCGACAAGGCCGAATAAGCCTTGTCCGATACGCAAGTCACCCTCGCCGCCATTGCCGGAGCGCATGGCATAAGCGGCGAGGTTCGGCTGAAACTGTTCGCCGAGAGCGCCGAAAGCCTGGGCCGCCACGAGGCGGTTCAGGTCGGCGAGCGGCAGTTGACGCTCAAGTCCGTCAAGCCCGGCGGAGGCGGCGCAATCGCGCGCTTTGCCGAAGTGCAGGACCGCAATGCCGCCGAGGCGCTTCGCGGCCAGCTGATCACCATCCCTCGGTCTGCGCTCCCGCCGCTAGAGGAGGGCGAATATTACCATGCCGACCTGCTCGGCTTGCCGTGCGAGAGCGCGGAAGGCGAGCCGCTCGGGACGGTCCTCGCCGTCGAGAATTTCGGCGCGGGCGACATTCTGGAAATCGAGAAGCCGGACGGGAAGCGGAGCATGGTCCCCTTCCGCCCCGGCGTCGCGGATTTGGAAGAGGGCCGGATCAGGGTGGACCCCGCATTCCTAGCCTGACGCGGGGCTCCCGCGCCAGGCGTAGGTAACTAAGGGGCTTAGACGAAGACGAGCTGCGTCGAGTCGATCGGCGCGGTCACGCCCTGAGCGATGCCGATAAGCTCGTCTCGGGAGTCGAATGCGCCATTGCCGTTCGTGTCGACGAAAATACCCATGCCCGACACGCCGTTCACGCTGGTGGCCTGCTGGATGTAGTTGGCCGCCGACCCCTTGAGCTGGATCTTGTCGTCGGCGCCGAAATCGCGGATCACTCCATAATCGCCGGTGCCCGCCGAGCGGCTGCGACCGTCGTCGTAAAAACGGCCGCGGCTGTCGCCAAGGACGAACGTGTCCGCCCCGCCATTGCCGACCAGAGAGTCGATCGTACCTGCGCCGAGGCTGGTGCCGCTCCCGGGTACGCCCCAGATCTTGTCGGCCCCGGTCGTCCCGGTGATCGTCTCACTGGCGGTCGTACCGTAGACCTCGTTCACGGTCTCCACCGGCGGCGGCGCCGTTCCGACCTTCGACAGGAAGTTCGTTACGTCGAGCCGTCCGCCGGTCGCCGTCTTCCCGCTCAGGGAAGCGGTGGCGGCCGTCGACAGCAGCAAGTTGCCTGCGATATCCGCCGCGCTTTGCGTGCTGAGCGACGAGTAAAGCGCGATCGCGCCCGCGACGTGCGGCGTCGCCATCGACGTGCCGCTGAACGCGGCATAGCCGCCGCCCGGGATCGTCGAGTAGATGCCGGAGCCCGGAGCCCCGAGATCGACTGTAGAGGCGCCGTAGTTCGAGAATGAGGAGATCGAACCGGAGCTGGTGATCGAGGCCACTGCGATCACCGCCTCATAGCCTGCGCCCGCTTTGGTGCTGTAGTTGGACGGGTAGTTGGCGGTGGTGTCGTTATTGTCGCCGACCTGATCGCGCCCGCCATTGCCCGCTGCGGCGACGAACAGGATGTCCTGCTTCGCCCCGCGCACGATCGCGTCGAGCACAGCTTGCGAATAGCCGCCGCCGCCCCAGCTGTTGTTGGTCAACGCGAAGTCCTGGCGGGCGCCGAGCTGGGCGGCCTTGGTGTAATAGTCGATCGCGAGCACCGCGTTGGAGGTCGCGCCCGAGCCTGTCGCGGACAGGAACTTGAGGCCGATCACCTGCGTGGACCAGGTGACGCCCGCGACGCCGATCCCGTTGCCGCCCATGCCGGCGATGGTGCCGGAGACGTGCGTGCCATGCTCGTTGTCGTCGTACGGATCGTTGTCGGCGTTGACGAAATCCCAGCCGATCAGGTCGTCGACATAGCCGTTGCCGTCCTGGTCGGTGCCGTTCTCCCAGCGTACGTCGCTCAGGAGGTCGCCGGCGTCGATGCGGCCATTGCCGTTGAGGTCGGTGACGAGGCTCGCATTGGCCGAGGCATTGAGGTCGCGGAAACTGATCAGTCCGTCGCCATCGACATCCGTCAGCGAGGCGCGCAACGTCGAAGATATCTCGTTCTGATTCAGCCAGACGTTCAAATACAGGTCGGGATGCGTGTAATCGATGCCGCTGTCGATCACGCCCACCGCGACCCTGGATGAGCCTGTGTGGCCGGCGGCCCAGGCTTCGCCGGCCTGGCTGCCATATTGGTTGGCCGGGCTCGTCTGGTCGCCATACATGCCCCAGAGCTGACCGCCGGCATAAGCCGTGTCGTTGCTGACCGCATCGACCGAAACGATGTAATTGGGCTCAGCGAAGCTGACGCCCGGGCGCCTGGAAATGATCTCCATGGCCTTTTCGGTGTCGAGCCCGGCGCCGAAGGTGATCCTCACCAATTCCCCTTCGCCGTCGATCTGGCCGCGGATCACTTCGGCCGCGCGTCCGCCGACGCTGGCGAGTGCCGCTTGCTTGGCCGCGGCGCTGGCGCCGGGGCTGAACTGGACGAGCAGCTCGCCGGGCACATGGTTCTTCAGCCCCGATGGGGCGGGAGCTGCGGGGGCTTGCACGGCGTGGTTCATGTCCTCGCCGGACAGCTCTTGAAGATAGAATTCCCTGTATCTGGTCATCTCTCATCCCTTGTTGTTTGAGGGTGAGACTTTCATGTTCCGGGAGAGCCCGCAATCCCCGCTTCCGGGATTAGTTTAGCAGAGTCAGTGACCTAGCGGCTACGGGACGAGCGAAACCTAGCGTCGGAACGTCGCCGTATCGGAAATTCAGGCGGATCTTAGCGGTTAATACGGCCTTCGACGTGCCACAATCTCATCTCCGCCTGCCTCGAGCTTGAGCTCGCCGCCTGCGGTCAGCCTCGGCACCACATTGCCGTTGCCGATCGCTCGCCAATAGGAACGCCGCTGGGCTGTTTGGCCACAGGCCCGAAGATCGGACAGGATGGTCCGAGTGCCGTCGGGAGCGGGCGGCCGAGTCTCGTCGAAGCCCCAGCTGTTGCAGTCGTCCCGGCCGCCCGTCACGCGTCCGCTCCGGAGGCGTATGAGGAACTTGCCGGGAGGTGCGGGATCGCCGCTTATCTCGACAACGTCCCACAAGCCGTCATGCTGGCCCGACGCCGCGGCTTCGCGATCCGCCATTTCGCCGCAGGCGGTGAGGAGCGCCGCCGCTGGCAGGAGGAGTCGCAACTGGAGCCTAGCGGATCGAGTTGCCCCGGAGCCGCTCGCGAATAATGGGCTTCTCCTTGGCGAGATCGTTGCGGATGGTGGTGGCTGCCACCCCGCCTTCGCCCATCGCATGGCTGATCTGGTCGAGGCCGATGACGATGTCGCCCGCCGCATAGACGCCGGGCACGCTCGTGCGCTGGTGGTCGTCGACGATCACGGTCTCGTCGTCGGCGAGGTCGCATCCGATCTGCTTGGCAAGCTCGCTGTGGGTGTCGGAGCCGAGCGCAGGGTAGACGCTGTCGAACACATATTCGCCGTAAGGCGTCGCAACGGTGATGCACTTGTCGGCGGTCGCCACCGCCTGGCACGGGCCGTCGACCGAAGCGATGCCGAACTCGCGCAGCCTGGCGATATCGTCCGCACCCAGATCGTGCGCCCGGTCCGGCGCGATCAGGGTGATATCTTCGGTGAAGCCCCGCAGGAACACCGCCTCCGCCACCCCTTTCGAACCGCTACCGATGACACCCACTTTCTTGTCCGTGACTTCGAAGCCGTCGCAGACGGGGCAATAGCGGATCAGCCCTTTTGAGAGGGCCTCGTCATGCAGGTCCTCGTCCATCGGCGGGCGGCGGTTGGTGACGCCGGTCGCGATCAGCACCTTCTTCGCCGTGACCGACCCCGCGCCCCACTCGGCCTTGAAGCCGCCATCGATCCGATCGAGCCTGGTTACCCGGGCCGTCTCGATCGACGCGCCATACATTTGCGCCTGTTCGCGCATCTTCGCGAGCAGGTCGTTGCCGGAAACGCCGCCGGGGAAGCCGGCATGATTGTGGGTGCAGGGAATCCAGCTCGCCCGGCTGTTTCCCGCGTCCACCACCTTAAGGGAAAGGTGATAGCGCACGAGGTAGATCGCCGCGGTAAGCCCCGCCGGGCCGCCGCCGATCACCAGGCAGTCATAATCCATTTCGCTCATCTTCCCTGAGCGCGGTCGAAGCGCCTTGGTTCCAAAGACTTTCGCGCCGCTGGCGCGGGCGGCGGCGGCCCGATATGGCTGCAGCAAAGAAGACGAGGGAGGACGGGATGCGAAAAATCGCGTGTGCGGCTGCGGGGCTGCTGATGGGGGTCGGCGGAACGGCTATGGCGCAATCGGCAGCGCCGGTCGGTCAGCAGGTGCCTGCCAACGTCGCGCAACTCGCTCCCGCAGTCGATGCACTATTTCGGCGGTTTCAAGAGCAGTCGCACGTTCCGGGTCTCACCTGGGGCATCGTCGCCAACGGGCAGCTCGCCTACGTCAATCATGCGGGCGTTCAGGAGCTGAAGGCGAAGCGGCCGGTGAATCCGGAGACGTTGTTCCGCATCGCTTCGATGTCCAAGGCGTTCACCGCGCTGGCCGTTCTCAAGCTCCGCGACGAGGGCAAGCTCTCGCTCGACGCATTAGCGGAAACCTACGTGCCGGAGATGCGGAACTGGCGCTACCCGACCGCCGACGCTCCGCGCATCCGGGTGCGCGATCTGCTCAGCCACACCGGCGGCTTCGTCACCGACGATCCCTGGGGCGATCGGCAGCAGCCGCTCCCGGAGGCCGAGTTCAGCCGCATGATCGCTGCCGGCGTGCCGTTCACCCGCACTCCGGGCACGGCGATGGAATATTCCAACTTCGGCTATGCGCTGCTCGGGCGGATCGTGACGAACGTCAGCGGGGTGAACTATAGCCAGTATATCCAGCGCGAGATCATGCGGCCGCTCGGCATGAACTCGACCGGCTACGAGGTGCGCGATGCCCCGCAGCAGCGCCGCGCGATCGGCTATCGCTGGGAGAACGGTGCCTGGGCCGAAGAGCCGACCATGCCTCACGGCGCGTTCGGGGCAATGGGCGGCGTTCAAACGAGCGCCAACGATTATGCCCGCTGGGTAGCCTTCCTGCTCTCCGCCTGGCCACCGCGCGGGGGTGCCGAGGCAGGGCCGGTGCGCCGCGCCACCGTCCGGGAGCTCGCGCAGGGACTGAACTTCGTCCAGGTGGCGCGCCGCCCCGGCGCAAGCGGGGAGGGGGCCTGCCCGCAGGCGGCGGCTTACGCCATGGGCTTCCGCGTCGCGCAGGATTGCGACTTCGGCCTCACCCTGGCGCATGGCGGCGGCTATCCCGGCTACGGTTCCTATCTCCTGCTGCTTCCGGAATATGGCGTCGGCATTTTCGCGCTCACCAACCGCACCTATGCCGGCCCGACGGCACCGGTTTGGGATACGGCAGTCGCTTTGAGGCAGGGCGGCAAGCTCACGCCCCGCGCGCTTCCCGTCAGCGCGGCGCTCGCCAGCACCTACCGCGCGGCCGGAGCCATGTATTCGGCCGGCAGCCTCGCACCCGGCCGCCAACTCCTCGCGATGAACTTCCTGATGGACCGCTCGACCGAGAATTGGTCTCGCGAGTTCGCCCGCCTGAAGACCGATGTCGGCGAGTGCCGCACCGACGCCCCCATTACCGCGACGGGAGCGCTCGCGGGTCGCTTCACGTGGTCGTGCGACAAGGGCGAGATCCAGGGCAACCTCCTCCTTGCCCCGACGCATACGCCCGGCATCCAGGCGCTGCGTCTCAATCCCGTGCCGAGGCAATGAGCTGGGACGCGACGGTCCTTACGCTATACCCTGAGATGTTCCCCGGGCCGCTCGGCCAGAGCCTGGCCGGACGGGCGTTAGCGGAGGGGTTGTGGTCGATGGCCGCGGTGCACATCCGGGATTTTGCGACCGACAAGCACCGGTCCGTCGACGATACTCCGGCGGGGGGTGGGGCAGGGATGGTGATGCGGGCTGACGTGCTCGCCCGGGCCGTCGATCACGCGTTCGAACGGAACCCGCATGCCCCGATGCTGGCGATGACGCCGCGGGGAAAGCCACTCACTCAGGATCTGGTGCGCGAGCTCGCCGCCGGTCCTGGAGTTTCGATCCTCTGCGGCCGTTTCGAAGGCATTGACGAGCGGCTGTTCGAAGCGCGCCCGATCCTTCCCATATCGGTTGGCGACTATGTGCTTTCCGGCGGGGAGACGGCCGCTCTGGTCCTGCTCGATGCTTGCGTTCGCCTGCTTCCTGGCGTAATGGGCGCGGCTCTGAGCGGTGAAGAGGAAAGCTTCGAAGCGGGCCTTCTCGAATACCCTCATTATACCCGACCATTTGAATGGGAAGGACGCACGATCCCCGAAGTGCTGCGATCGGGGGATCATGCGAAGATCGCCGCCTGGCGTAAGGCTCAGGCGGAGACGGATACACGGCTAAGGCGGCCGGACCTGATCGAGCGCCACGGGGGCGCGCGAAGGCCACCGCCCTCTGGTGCGCGGCACGAAGACGAAGGTTAGAAGAAATGAACCTCATCCAGACGCTCGAGGCCGAGGCCATCGAGCAGTTCACGTCCACCAAGCAGATCCCGGAATTCCGTCCGGGCGACACCGTCCGCGTCGGCGTCCGCGTCGTCGAAGGCGACCGCACCCGCGTTCAGAATTACGAGGGCGTCTGCATTGCCCGCGCCAATCGCGGCCTCGGCAGTAGCTTTACCGTCCGCAAGATCAGCTTCGGCGAGGGCGTCGAGCGCGTCTTCCCGCTTTATTCGCCGAACATCGATTCCATCGAGGTCGTGCGCCACGGCGCCGTTCGCCGCGCCAAGCTCTATTATCTGCGCGGCCGCACCGGCAAGTCGGCCCGTATCGCCGAGCGCCGCGTCGACATGGCCAAGAACAAGCCCGTGGCCGCCACGGCCACTCCGGAAACGGAAACCGCCGAGGGCTGAGCTCTCGCTTCCGAGCAAAGACAGGCGGGGAGGGCATTGGCTTTCCCCGCCTTTTCTTTTGCGCTTCTGCCTCTAGGGTGAGGGCCATGCGTAAGTTCCTGCCACTGCTGCTTTTCCTCACCGCCACTCCCGCAACCGCCGCCGATCTGACGCTCGAGCGGTTGTTCCAGAGCCCCTCGCTCTCCGGACCCACTCCGCGATCGCTGAAGCTGTCGCCGGACGGGCGATACGCGACGCTGCTGCGAAACCGGGCGGAGGACAAGGACCGCTTCGACCTCTGGGCGGTCGACACCACCAGCGGCCAGGCGCGGATGCTGGTGGACTCGCTGAAGCTCGGGACGGGCGCGGAGGTTTCCGAAGAAGAGAAGATGCGCCGCGAGCGGCTGCGCATCGCCGGCACCAAGGGCATCACTGCCTATGAATGGGCGCCCGACGGCCGCTCGATCCTCGTGCCGCTGGAAGGTGACCTCTATGTCGCCACGCTCGACGGGAACACTCGGCGGCTGACCCGGACGGCCGAGACTGAGCTGGACGCGCAGGTCTCCAAGAACGGCCGCTTCCTCTCATTCGTGCGAAACCATAATCTGTTCGTCGCCGACGCGGCGTCCGGCGTGGAGCGGCAACTCACCAGCGATGGCGGGGGCACGTTGAGCTGGGGTTCGGCCGAATTCGTCGCGCAGGAGGAAATGGGCCGCAGGACCGGTCACTGGTGGTCGCCCGATGACCGCTTCCTCGCGGTAGCGCGCGTGGACGAAAGCCCCGTGAAGGTGGTGACCCGCGCTGCGATCGGTGCGGAAGGGACGAAGCTCTACGAGCAGCGTTATCCGGTTGCGGGCAGCGCGAATGCGCTCGTCGAGCTTCACATCCTGAGCTCCGACGGCAGCCGGCGTGTGAAGGCCGATCTGGGGAAGAATCCCGACATCTACCTCGCCCGCGTCGACTGGACCGCGGACGGAAAGGCGCTTCTCGTCCAGCGGCAGAGCCGCGATCAGAAGCGGCTCGACCTGCTCCGCGTCGATCCGGAGACAGGCAGGTCGAGCCTGCTGTTCACGGAGACCTCGGGAACCTGGATCAACCTCCATGACAATCTGAAGCCGCTGAAGGACGGCAGCCTGATCTGGTCGTCCGAACGGTCCGGCTTTTCGCACCTTTACCATTGGAAGGCAGGCAAGTGGCGCCAGCTGACCCGCGGCAATTGGGAAGTGAACGATGTCGCCGGCGTGGACGAGCAGGCACGCCGCGTCTATTTCACCGGCACGCTCGACAATCCTGACGCACAGCAGCTGTACTGGGTGAGCTATGCCAAGCCCGGCAAGCCGGTGCGGGTCACCGAAACTGGTTGGCACAACAATGAGATCAAGATGGATGCAGGCGCCACTCGGGCGCTGATTTTCCGCTCGAACCCCAGCCAGCCGGCGCAAGTCTATCTGGCCGACGCGGCCGGCAAGCGCCTCGCCTGGATCGAAGAGAACCGGCTCGATGCCAGCCATCCCTATGCGCCGTTCCTCGACAGTCATGAAGTGCCTGTCTTTGGAACGCTGCCCGCGGCTGACGGAACGCCGATACCCTACAAGATGCTCTCGCCCAAACGCGAACCGGGCAAGCGCTACCCGGTGTTCGTGCAGGTCTATGGCGGCCCGTCCGGCGGGCAGGTGGTTCAGAGCTGGCAGAACCCACTCCAGCAATATCTGGTGGATCGCGGCTGGATCGTCTTCTCGGTCGACAATCGCGGCACGCCGCGGCGCGGCCGCGCCTTTGCGGATCAGCTTCACCTGAAGCTTGGCGGCGTCGAAGTTGCCGACCAGCTCGCCGGGCTCGATTGGCTGAAGCGCCAGGATTTCGTCGATCCGGAGCGGGTCGCCGTCTACGGCTGGTCTTACGGGGGCTTCACGGTGCTGAAGCTGCTCGAGCAGGCGCCGGGCGCTTACGCGGCCGGCATCTCGGGGGCGCCGGTCACGCGCTGGGAACTCTACGACACGCATTATACCGAGCGCTATCTCGGCAATCCTACCACGGACCCGAAGCCCTACCAGTTCGCCGACGTCATTCAGAATGCGGGCAAGATTTCGGATCCTTTGCTGCTGATGCACGGCATGGCGGACGACAATGTGGTGTTCGAGAATTCGACCGCTGTCATCGCCAAGCTTCAGGAACAGAAGCGCCCCTTCGAGCTCATGGTCTATCCGGGCGCGACGCACGCCATCACGGGCGAGGGTCGGCAGACCCACCAATGGCTGACGATCGAGAATTTCCTTGAGCGGACGGTAAGGGGCGCTTCTAAGTAGGGTCTCCGGGGGGAGGGGAAGCATGATCAAGTTTCTGGTGGCGGCAGCCGCTGCCGCGGCGGCGCCCGCAATGCTCGTGGCGTCTTTCTCGTCGCCGATGAACGACTACAACCTCAGCTACGACGATGCGGAGCGTTCACTCGTCTTCGCGCGCTCGGAAGCCGAGTTCCAGAAGGCGCGCATCTTCTATTCGGAGAGGAACGGCCTCGGCTGGACGCGGCCCGCGCCGATCTCCTTCACGGATGAACGCTACAGCGACACCGATCCCTGGCTGACACCGGACGGAAAGACGCTCTACTTCATCTCCACCCGGCCGACGGCCGCGGAACCGGCCAAGAAGGACCTCGACATCTGGCGCTCGCGCAAGGTCGGACGGAATTGGTCCGCGCCCGAGCATTTGGGCGATGTGGTGAACTCCCCGGGACCGGAGCTTGGAGTCGAGTTCCACAGGGGCATCCTCTATTTCGCCTCGGCCCGGAAAGGCGGACGAGGCGGTCTCGACATCTATTCGGCGCGTCTGGGACTTGCCGGCTTCGAACCTCCGCAGCCGATCTCTGGCCCGTTCAATACGAAGGAAAGCGACAGCGACTTCACGCTCAGCGGGGGCGGCGGGATGGCCGCTTTCTGGCGGGGCAATGGCGTCATCCATATCGCCTATCGTCAATCGCAGGGCTGGACCGCGCCCATCCCGCTGCCGGGATCCATCAACATGGGTCCGTTCAACTTCACCCCGAGCTTTACCCGGGACGGCAAGCGGCTCCGCTTCGCAAGCACGGTCAAGAGAGAAGGACAGGCCGAGGGGATGGCGGACATCTACGTTGCAAAGCTGCCGCCCGCGCCTAAGTGAGGGGCCAAGTTCCAACGGAGAGTGCATATGGGTTACCGGGTGGCCGTGGTTGGCGCGACGGGGAATGTCGGGCGCGAGATGCTGAACATACTTGCCGAGCGGCAATTCCCGCTCGATGAGGTTGCGGCGGTGGCGAGCCCGCGCTCCACGGGCGACATCATCGACTTCGGCGACAGCGGCGAGGAGCTCAAGGTCCGCAACATCGATCACTTCGATTTCGCAGGCTGGGACATGGCCCTCTTCGCCGCTGGGTCGGACGTGTCGAAAGCTCATGCGCCCAGAGCGGCCGCCGCGGGATGCACGGTGATCGACAACAGCTCCTTCTACCGCATGGACCCGGACGTGCCGCTGATCGTGCCAGAGGTGAACCCCGAGGCGATCGCGGGATATCGGCGCAGGAACATCATCGCCAACCCCAATTGCTCGACCGCGCAGATGGTGGTCGCGCTGAAGCCGCTGCACGACTTCGCGAAGATCAAGCGGGTGGTGGTCGCCACCTACCAGTCCGTCTCCGGCGCCGGAAAGGCGGGCATGGACGAGCTGTTCGAGCAGAGCCGCAACATCTTCGTCGGCGATGCCAACGCGCCCGTGAAGTTCACCAAACAAATTGCATTCAACGTCATTCCGCACATCGATGCCTTCCTCGACGACGGCTCCACCAAGGAGGAATGGAAGATGGTGGTGGAGACGAAAAAGATCCTGGACCCGAAGATCAAGGTGACCGCCACCTGCGTGCGCGTCCCGGTCTTCGTCGGCCATTCGGAAGCGATCAACATCGAATTCGAGAACGAGATCTCGGCCAAGGACGCGCAGCGTATCCTGCGCGAGGCACCCGGCGTGATGCTCGTCGATAAGCGGGAGGATGGCGGCTACGTCACCCCGGTCGAGTCGGTCGGCGAATATGCCACTTATGTCAGCCGCGTTCGCGAGGACCCGACCGTTGAGAACGGCCTTTCTCTCTGGTGCGTGTCGGACAACCTGCGCAAGGGCGCGGCGCTCAATGCCGTGCAGATCGCCGAGCTGCTCGGCCGCAAGCACCTCCAGAAAGCGGCCTGATGCCCGAGGTGACCGGCGGCTGCATGTGCGGCAAGGTGCGCTACACCGCCGTCCTCGAGGATGATGACGCCTATCTTTGCCATTGCCGGATGTGCCAGCGCTCGAGCGGCAACATCAGCCTGGCAATGAAGAGCGTGAAGGAGAGCGACGTCCGCTGGGACGGCGAGCCCACATATTACCAGTCTTCACCCTTTGCTCGCCGCGGCTTCTGCTCCTCCTGTGGCACTTCGCTGACCTTCGAATACACCGCCCAAGGCAGCGGACACATGGACCTGATCCTCGGTACGTTCGATGACCCTTCCGGCTTCAAGCCGAAGCATCACTTCGGAGCCGAGAGCATGCACCGCGCCTGGCTCAACACGGAAGGGCTGCCGGAAAGGCGCTCCGACGACTATCAACCGCTGGTCGACCGCTGGATGAAGAGCGTTGGCAAGCTCCCCGACTGAGCGCCGCTTCGCCGCGTCGGACGGTGTCGAACTCGCCTGGTACGAGGCGGGCGAGGGGCGGCCGCTGCTGCTCCTCCACGGCCTCTTCTCCGACGCAGACACGAATTGGATTAAGTTCGGGCACGCCGCGGAGCTGGTGGGTCGAGGGCGGCGGGTGATCATGCCGGATCTTCGCGGGCATGGGCGAAGCGCCAAGCCGCACGATAAAGCCTCCTACCCGCGGGACATCCTCGCCCGCGACGCGCTTGAACTCATCGAGCATCTCGGGCTCACCGACTATGATCTCGGCGGCTATTCGCTCGGCGGCCGCACGGCAGTGCGCATGGTCGTGCTGGGCGCCACCCCGGCCAAGCTGATCGTCAGCGGCATGGGTCTGCAGGGCCTGCTCGAGACCGGCCGCCGGGCGGCGCATTTTCGCAAGATCCTGACCGGCCTCGGCACGTTCGAGCGCGGCTCGCCGGAATGGATGGCCGAAGCTTTCCTCAAGACCACGAAGGGCGACCCGGATGCGTTGCTGCCGCTGCTCGGCAGCTTCGTCGACACGAGCATCGGCGAGATCGGCGCGATCGCGCAACCGACCCTGATCCTCTCCGGCGCCGAAGACCATGACAACGGTTCCTCAGAGGCGCTTGCGAACGCGCTCCCCAATGGTCGTTTCGTCGAAATTCCGGGCAATCACATGAGCGCGGTCACCAAGCCTGAACTAGGCCGTGCGATCGCCGATTTCCTCGCTATGTGAACAGCTTGCGTTCAGCTCCGCCGCCTATCTAAAAGCAAAAAACCAGAACCAAGGATGCTCATGATGAAGGCCACAGTCTCCGCTCTTGCGCTCGCTTTCTCCCTCGCCGCCTGCGCCACCGCCCCGGCGGACCAGCAGATGGCGGCGACCACCGCGTCGGCCGCTCTCGCTACCGAAACTGCCAGTGCAGGCGAGCCGCCGGCCACCGCGCAGGCGGCCGACGAGTTCGTTGCCCGCGCCGAGAAGGAGCTGGCCGAGTTCACGGTGCTTCAGTCGCGCGCCGACTGGGTGAACTCGACCTACATCACCGACGATACCGACGCGCTCGCCGCCCATTTCGGAGCGCAGGGCACCGAAATGCGCGTCCGCTTCGCCACGGAAGCCGCCAGGTTCGCCGAAGCGCCGGGCCTGAGCTACGACACCAAGCGCAAGCTCGACATGCTGCGCGGCGGCCTCGTCCTGCCGGCGCCGACCACGCCGGGCGCCGCTGCCGAGCTCAGCCAGATCACGACCCGCCTCCAGTCCACCTACGGCAAGGGCAAGGGCACTCTGCGTGGCCAGCCTGTCTCCGGCAGCGACATCGAAGCGGCCATGGGCACGAACCGCAATCCCGCCGAACTCAAGGAGATGTGGACGAGCTGGCACAGCAATGTCGGCACGCCGATGCGGCAGGATTATGCCCGCATGGTCGAGATCGCCAACCAGGGCGCGAAGGAGCTCGGCTATTCGGACGTGGGCGCGCTCTGGCGCTCCAAATATGACATGTCGCCCGACGAGTTCGCTGCGCTGAACGACAAGCTTTGGGCGCAGGTGAAGCCGCTCTACGACCAGCTCCACTGCTACACGCGCGCCAAGCTGAACGACAAATATGGCGATCAGGTGCAGCCTGAGAGCGGCCCCATTCGCGCCGACCTGCTCGGCAATATGTGGGCGCAGGAATGGGGCAATATCTACGACGTGGTCGCGCCGAAGGGCGCCGGCGACATCGGCTACAACCTAACCGACCTCCTCAACCAGAAGAAGTACACACCGGAGAAGATCGTTCGCACGGGCGAGCAGTTCTTCAGCTCGCTGGGCTTCGCGCCGCTGCCTGCGAGCTTCTGGACCCGCTCGATGATCACCAAGCCGGCCGATCGCGAGGTCGTTTGCCACGCTTCGGCCTGGGACGTCGACAATGTCGAGGATCTGCGCATCAAGATGTGCACCAAGGTGAACGCCGACGATTTCGTCACCGTCCACCACGAGCTTGGTCACAATTACTACCAGCGCGCCTACAACCAGCAGCCCTTCCTTTACCTCGACAGCGCCAACGACGGTTTTCACGAGGCGATCGGCGACATGATCGCCTTGTCGGTGACGCCGGAATATCTCGTCCAGACGGGCCTCCTCGATAAATCGAGGGTGCCCTCGGCGCAGAAGGATATCGGCCTGCTGCTCAACCAGGCGATGGACAAGGTCGCGTTCCTGCCGTTCGGTCTGCTCGTCGACCGCTGGCGCTGGGGCGTGTTCAACGGGGAGATCACGCCCGCAAACTACAACCAGTCCTGGAACCAGCTCCGGCTCCAATATCAGGGCATTACCCCGCCGGTGGAGCGCACCGAAGCGCAGTTCGACCCGGGCGCGAAGTACCACATCCCGGGCAACACGCCTTACACCCGCTACTTCCTGGCCCGCATCCTCCAGTTCCAGTTCTATAAGGCGGCGTGCGATCAGGCTGGCTGGAAAGGGCCGCTTCACCGCTGCTCCTTCTACGGCAATAAGGAGGTCGGCCAGCGTCTGAATGCGATGCTCGCGATGGGCGCCTCCCGGCCCTGGCCCGACGCGTTGGAAGCTTTCACCGGCAGCCGCGAGATTTCGGGCGAGCCGATGCTCGAATATTTCCGGCCGCTCATCACCTGGCTGCAGCAGCAGAATCAAGGCCGCCGGTGCGGCTGGTAGTCGCCGCCGCGCTGGCACTGAGCGGCTTCGTCGCGCCAGCGGCCTCCCTGGCCCAGGCGATCCCGATCGAGCTACGGCCGGGCGAGGTCCTGCTCAAGGTCGAGGCGGAAGGAGAAGACCTTTCCCGCCCTGACGTCATGACAGTCGTTGCCGGAGCCGTCACGGCTGGCACGACCGCTCGCGATGCGCTCCAGGCGAACAATAGCCTTGCCGCCCGGCTGACCGAAGCTGCTCGCGCAAGCGGGGTGCAGCCGCGCGACGTTCGAACGGTCGGTCTGTCGGTGACGCCTCGCTTCAACCCCGGCGACGACGAGCGCGCGGAGACCGAGGGGCGCAGGCCGCGGATCACCGGCTACATCGCTCGCAACGAACTCGAGATCCGGCTACGCGATCTCGCACGCGCCGGCGAGATCGTCAGCGACCTTTTTAATGCCGGGGCGAACCAGGTGAGGGGGCCGATCTTCTCCCACTCGGATCCAAAGCCGGCCCAGGACCGGGCACGCCGCAATGCCGTCGCGAACGCTCAGGCGGAGGCCGCCGCTTATGCCGATGCGCTAGGAATGCGGGTCGGCCGTGTGCTTCGGGTCAGCCAGCGCGGCAGCTTCGAAGGGGAAGGCACAAACGAGATCATCGTCACGGGTAGCCGGATCACGAGGACCCCTATCGAGCCGGGCGAGATTGGGACGCGCGTCCGGATGTGGGTGGATTACGCCCTGCTGCCGCGCTGACTCTTGGAATGCGCGGGCGGACGGTTTAGGCGGCTCAACGCCGGGGCAGCCCGGCACTTTCCTGAACTTACGAAATGAGGAGCCGCAGGTGACCGCCGCCGCGCTTTCTATCCTGATTCTGGCTTCCACCGCCGCTGTTCCCGCCCCTCGCTGGAACCCCAAGGCTCCTGAAAACGGGCAGGCGCTTCCTTCGTTCAGCTATGCCACGCTGGAGCCGGTGCTGGCCGCGATTGGCGCACGCCATCAGCGCGCCGGCGCGCCGGGCAAGCCGCAGCTGCTCGTCAGCTTCGCCAACAATCGCAAGGCGGTGCTGACGCTGAGCGCCTGCGATGCACAGGGGGCCGCCTGCAAGGGCCTCAGCATCCAGTCCTACTGGACCAAGATCGCCAACTCGCCGGCTGCGCGGACCACAGATGCGATCGCAAGCTTCAACCAGCGTTACGCTTTCGCGAAGGCCTACATTGCCGACGACGGGCGACCGGCGCTGCAGCGCTACCTCACTGCCGATTACGGCTTCATCCGTGGCAATCTGGCGGTGAACCTGCTCGTTTTCTCGCGCCAGGCGGACCAGTTCGCCACGCAGGTGCTGCGGCCGCTCGAGACGGCCGCTCGCTGATCAGGTCGCCTTGAGCTGCGGCTCGGTCGGCGGGTGCGGCTCGGCCAGCGCCTGACTGGCGGCCAGGTCGCAGGCGGTGATCGCGGTCATCATCACCGAGTTGAGCGGCTTGCCTTCACGCCTCCTCGCCGCAAGCGCGCGCGGGCCGAAGAACGCGCCTGCCGCGGCCGCGGCGGCGCCGCCGATGATGGCGGCCGTCGCGACCGGGTGCATCTGCGCCTTCAGCGTGACGCTGGTTCGCCGGACATATTGATCCTGGTTGGAGTCGATCCGCCCGTCCTCGCGCGGCTCGAACAGATTGTCCTCGGCTCCAGGCTCGGGCGGCTGCGCGGCCGATTGGCCGTTCTCGCCGAAGAAGGTCTCCATCACCTTGTCGGTCGCACGCGCCATCATGTTCCCGGAGCTGATCATGAAGCCGCCGCCGCCCACTGTCATCTCGCGCTTCGGATGGCTCGCGCAAAACAGGATCGCCTCGGCCACGAGCCGAGGGTCGTAGACCACGGGCGGCACGCCCGCCGGTTCGTCCATTTTGTTGCGGGCATGCTCGGGATAGGGCGTATCGATCGAGGTCGGCTTGATCAGCGTGACCGAAATCGGCGCCTCGTCCATCTCCAGCTCCATCCGAAGCGCGTCGGTGAAGCCCTTCACCGCATGCTTGGCGGCGGAGTAGGGCCCCTGCACGGGCACCGCCCGGTCTGACAGTACGGAACCGACGTTGACGATCGCGCCGCCAGTGGAACGGAGCTGCTCGGCGGCGTAGAGCGAGGCGTTCGCCATCCCGAAATAGTTGACGTCGAAGATGCGGCGATGCTCCTCCATGCTGAGCTCGCGCATTCGGGCATAGGCGGTCACCGCCGCATCGTTCACCCAGGTGTCGAACCCGCCGAATGCGCGCGAGGCCTCCGCTCCGATCCGGGCGGGCGCGTCCTCATCTGCGATGTCGACGGCGACATAAGCCGCATAGCCGCCTTCCTGTTCGATCTCGCGCACCACTTGCCGCAGGGCCTCGTCGTTGCGGGCAGCAAGGACCACGGCCGCGCCGCCTGCCGCAGCCATCTTGGCCGTGGCAAGGCCGATGCCGCTCGATGCGCCGGTGATGACGATGCGCTGATCGTTGAGCGGCTTGAGGGAAAGCGCCATGTGTCCGGATCTCCTGATGGACGGGGATTTTTCCAGTCAATGCAGGAGAGTGGCGCTTGTTTCACGCTGGCCGTCAGGAAGTTGTGGACAAGGGGCAGGACGAATCCCGCCCGCGACGGCTAGAGCCGTTCGAGCAGGTAATCCGCGCTGGAAACGTTGAAGGCGCCGGGCTCCTCGACGTTGACCTGCTCGACGACACCGTCGTTGACGACCATCGAGTAACGCTGGCCTCGCCGGCCCATGCCGAACTTACTGCCGTCCATCTCCAGTCCGACTGCCCGGGCGAAATCGCCATTGCCGTCGGCGAGCATGGTGACCTTACCGTCCGCTTCGCCGCTCTGCCCCCACGCGCCCATCACGAAGGCGTCGTTGACGGCCGTGCAGGCGATCTCGTCGATCCCCTTGGCCTTGAGCTGATCGGCCTTCTCGACAAAGCCCGGCAGGTGTCGCGCCGAGCACGTGGGGGTGAAAGCGCCGGGCACCGAGAAGAGGGCGACCCGCCGTCCCGCGAAGAAGCTGTCGCTGTCCACCGGCTGGGGCCCGTCTGCCGTCGCCCTGAGGAAAGTGGTCTGCGGAATGCGGTCGCCGACGCTGATGGCCATGTCTGTTCCTCGTCTGAGTGGATTGCGGGCGCTCTAGCAAGGCCGTCCGGCGCGGAAAAGGGGCTTGCCGGTTGCGGTGGAGCCGACGCCGGGCCTATGGCCTCCCCCGATGAAAAGCCCCAAGTTCCTGACCGGCCAGCTGCTGCTTGCAATGCCCGGTATTGGCGATCCCCGCTTTGAGCGGGCGGTGATCGCGATGTGTTCGCATGACGAGGATGGCGCGCTCGGGATCGGGCTCGGCCGCATCATCCCTCGCATCCATTTTCACGATCTGCTGCGTCAGCTCGACATCGATCCCGGCGTTGCGCCCGACGTGCCGATCCACCTCGGCGGACCGGTCGAGCCGCAGCGCGGCTTCCTTCTGCACTCGCTCGATTGGGGCGGGCAAGAGAGCCTGCAGGTGAGCAACCGCTGGGCGCTGACCGCGACGCTCGACATCCTGCGGGCCATAGCGGAAGGGAAGGGGCCGACCCGCTGGATCGCGGCATTGGGCTATGCCGGCTGGGGCGCGGGTCAGCTCGAGCAGGAAATGTGCGGCAACGGTTGGTTCGCGACGCCGGGAGACGACGCGCTTCTTTACGAGTGCGACGTCAACTCGCGCTGGGCCGCCGCGTTCAAGAGCGCGGGCATCGACACACGGCTTCTCACCGCCGACTCCGGCACTGCCTGAGACCACATATAAAGATATCTTTATATTTGCATCTGTGGCGCCCCACCGCTATTGGGAGCCGCACAT
>NZ_CADCWD010000040.1 GCF_902806315.1 uncultured Sphingosinicella sp. | reverse complement strand
CCGCTCGCAACCCTCATTCTCGTCGATCTGATGGTCGTGCCGATCCCGGCGACCCTGCTCGACATCGGGTTCATCATCAACATCATGATCAGCCTTGCCGTGCTGATGGTGGCGCTCAATGTCGCCAAGCCGGTGGACTTCTCCTCCTTCCCGACGGTGCTGCTGTTCGCGACCCTGCTGCGGCTCGGGCTGAACGTCGCCTCGACCCGCGTCGTTCTCGTCCACGGTCACGAAGGGTCGGACGCCGCCGGCCACGTCATCGAGGCATTCGGCAATTTCCTGATCGGCGGCGACTATGCCGTCGGCATCTTCGTGTTCGGCATCCTGATGATCATCAATCTGGTCGTCATCACCAAGGGCGCCGGCCGCGTGTCGGAAGTGTCCGCCCGCTTCACCCTCGACGCGATGCCCGGCAAGCAGATGGCGATCGACGCCGATCTGAACGCCGGACTGCTGACGCCGGAGGAAGCCAAGGCTCGCCGCCAGGAAGTCGCCACCGAGGCGGACTTCTTCGGTTCGATGGACGGTGCCTCCAAGTTCGTGAAGGGCGACGCCATCGCGGGCGTGCTGATCCTGGTGATCAACATCGTCGGCGGCCTGATCCTCGGCACGGTCAGCCATGGCCTGTCGATCGGCGAGGCGGCCGAGACCTACATCCTGCTCGCCATCGGCGACGCGCTCGTCGCGCAGGTGCCGGCGCTGCTGCTCTCGATCGCCGCAGCCTCGATCGTCACTCGCGTCAGCTCGCCTTTGGATCTCTCCGGTCAGATCGCCAATCAGTTCGCTTCGGCCAAGGCCTGGACCCCGGTTGCTGCGATCCTCGCCATCCTCGGCTTCATGCCCGGCATGCCGCACCTGGTGATCCTGCCCGCCGCCGGGCTCGCCGGCTTCGTCGCCTGGAAGCTCAGCAAGAAGAAGGAAGAGGTGGTCGAGCCCGAAGTGGCCGCCGCCACCGCCAACCCGAGCGCCATCGGCTGGGACGAAGTCAGCGACGATGCGGTGCTCGGGCTCGAGCTCGGCTACGGCCTCATCAGCCTGGTCGACGAACGCAAGGGCGCGCCGCTCATGGCCCGCATCACCGGCATTCGCCGCCAGCTCTCTCGCGATCTGGGCTTCGTCGTTCCGCTGGTCCGCGTGCGCGACAATCTCGCGCTCGGCGCCAACACCTACCGGATCAGCGTTGCCGGCGTCATCTATGCCGAGGACGAGATCTGGCCGGAGGATCTGCTCGCGCTCGACAGCGGCGACATCTCCTATCCCGTCGCCGGCCGCGCGGGGAAGGACCCCACATTCGGCCTCGATGCCGTGTGGATCTCGCCCGACAAGCGGGCGGATGCCGTGGTTGCCGGCTACACGGTCGTCGATCCCGCCACCGTCGTCGCGACGCACCTCAACCAGATCATCATGTCCTCGGCCGCCGAAATGTTCGGCATGGACGAGGCGCAGAAGCTCTTGGATGCGCTGAAGGAAAGCGCGCCGCAGCTGGTCGCCGGCCTGACGCCGAACCCGTTGCCGCTGTCCATGATCGCCGCGCTCTGCCGCTCGCTGCTTGCGGAAGGCGTGCCGCTCAAGGATTTCCGCCGCATCGCCGAAGCGATCGTGGACGCTGCCCGCGAGGAAGGAGATCCCGTCCAGCTAGTCGAGGGCGTTCGCCAGCGCATCGGCGGTCTCATCACCCAGACGATCGCGCCGGCGCGGATGCCGCTTCCCGTCCTGACGCTCGATCCCGAGCTCGAAGGACTGCTCAACCAGGCCGTGCGTGCGGGCAAGGACGCCAATCACCCGATCGAGCCGGGCCTCGCCCAGCGCATCGTTCAGGCCGTCGGCGACGTCGCCGGGCCGCACCTCGCCAATGCGCAGAAGATCGCGGTCGTCACCTCGCCCGCGTCCCGCCGTGCTCTGTCCCGCCTTATCGCGCCGCACATCCCAGACGTGCCGGTGCTCTCGTTCCTGGAGATACCCGATGGCAAGCCCGTGGAAGTGATCGCAGTCGTCGGAGGCGGAGTGAACCGCGCGCTGCTGGGAGCCGAAGCATGATCGAGGCTCCGGAGCGCAACGCCCGCGTGATCGCCGTCACCAGCGGCAAGGGCGGTGTCGGCAAGACCAATATCAGCGTGAACCTTTCGGTCGCGCTCGCCCGGCTGGGCAAGCAGGCGATGCTGGTCGACGGCGACGTGGGCCTCGCTAATGCCAACATCCTGCTGGGTCTCAATTCCAGCACCACCATCGCCGATCTCATCTCACGCGATTGCGGGATGGGCGATGTCGTCCAGGAGGGGCCCTCGGGCCTGAAGCTGGTGCCCGGCCACAGCGGCGGCGGTTTGGGCCTCGCGCCCGAGGAGCGCCGCCGGCTCGCCAAGGCCTTCCGCCCCTATGCCGGCTTGATGGACCATGTGCTCGTCGACACCGCGAGCGGCATCGACTCCGAGGCGATGGACCTGGTCGCCTCGTCCGACGTGATCCTGCTCGTTTTGTCGTCCGAACCGACTGCGTTCATGGACGCCTACCAGCTCGTGAAGCTGCTCGCGCTGGAGCATGATCGCACCGACGTTTCGGTCGTCACTAACATGGTCGACAATGACGAGTCCGGCCGCCAGCTCTTCCGCCACTTCGAGGAGGTGGCGAAGCGCTTCCTTCCGACGCGGCTCACCCATGTCGGCTCGATCCCGCGCGACAACCATGTGCGCGAGGCGGTGCTGAGGAAGCGCTGCTGCGTCGAGGCCTTCCCCGAAAGCCGCGCGAGCGCCGCCTTTACCAAAGTTGCACGAACTCTGTGCGAACAAGCGCTTCCGCTCACCGAAGGCGGTCATCGATTCTTCGGCATGGAGGCGCTGCATGGCGCTCACTGATCCCGCGTCAGGGGCCATGGTCTATAAGAGGAATCCGGAGAAGCAGTCTCCGGAAGCCGTCGCGCGTGCGCACATGCCGCTGGTCCGCAAGATCGCCTGGCACGTGCACGGCCGCGTCTCGACCGCGATCGAAGTCGAGGACCTGATCCAGATCGGCATGATCGCGCTCGTCGAAGCCGCCAACGGCTACGAGGATCGCGGGCACGCCTTTGCAACCTATGCCACCGTCCGCATTCGCGGCGCCATGATCGACCATCTTCGCCGCCAAGCGACGATCTGCCGCTCGGCAATGGCGCGGAAGCGCGAGTTCGCCGGCGCCCGCCAGCGCCTGGAGCAGAGGCTTGGCCGCGAAGCGGGCGAAGCCGAGCTTGCGTCCGAGCTCGGCATGGACCCGGCCGATTATCGAAGGCTCTCCGACGAGACGCAGTCGGTGCAGCATGAGTCCATCGACGACGTCTATTCCGAGCATTCCATGTGGTTCGCCGACGTCGAGGAACGCGCCGACCAGGCGCTGGAGCGCGAGCATCTGCAAGCTGCGCTTGCCGGCTCAATCGGCAAGCTGCCCGAGCGGGAGGCGATGGTGCTGCAGCTCTATTTCGTCGAGGAGATGAACCTCGAGGAAATCGGCCTCACCCTCGGCATCGGCGCCGCCCGCGTCTGCCAGATCAAGAAAGCCGCGCTCGACAAGGTGCGGGGGATGCTCACCGACTGGGAGTGAGCTTCTGAGTCACGAACGTCCGCTTCCGACCCATCGCGGACATTCGCGTCTATCAGTGTCGAGACCTCCACACCGGGCGCAAGAACGCTGCGAGCACAGGATTTCGAACGAACAGATAGTCCATCACCGCAGGACCGGCCGCAGCTCCCATGCCTGACTTCTCGCCTCCGTCGCCGCAGCCGAGATCGAGCACCGTCACTCCCCGCTCTACTGCTTCGATGTAGGTCCGATAACCGGTCACCGTGCCTGGGCTGTGCTTGGCGAAGCGCTGGTCGTAGCTGGTGGCCACGCAGTAGCGAATGGATCCGCTATTGATACCAAAGCTGAACGATACCGGTTCACCGCCGATGTAGAGAATGCCTACGCTCAGCATCGACCCAATCACCGGATCCCTTGCGATCCTCTCCCACGCCTTGCGCCGGAGCGGATCCAGGAACTTCGCGTCTGCACCCGCCCTGGTCGCGACCCAACTGTGCCGCTCGATTTTGGCGAGGTCTTCAAAAACCTCGGACGTCCAGTCGTTCCCAGTGATGAAACGGAACTGAAGCGGCCCGAGTTTTGCGAGCCGCTTCTCGTGCTTCTTGTTGTTCCTGACGCTGGATGCGCGGGGCCAGTCACCTGCTTCCTTGGCTTCGCCGATATCCAGAAGGTACAAGGTGCCGATCTGACGCTGGAGCACGGACCAACCGCTCCGGCGGGCGACCCGAAGCAAGCGACTCACGGTGGGATCATCCGCTTTCACCGGGCCCAGCCGCCAAGCTCGCCCAAGCGACTGCCGAACGACCGGTGCTGCAAGGAACCCGACCAGGTCGTCGTCACTCGCGTCCTTCGCAACAGGAAAGCTGCGGAAGGGCCAATAGCTTCCAGGCACCGCTCGAATGCCGAAAGAGGGCCGTCCGACATTGGTGAGCGGCAGTGCAGCAATCACGCCTCGGTCCGGCTGAGCAGCAATGACTGTGGCTACGTCAGCACCATCCGGGGCCTCAAACCACGCACGACGCAGCCAGCGGTGGCGCTCGTCCGCTACCAGAGCGGCCGCATCGATGTGCTCTGGAAAGCCCCGATGGATTTCTATTGCCCGGTTTGTTTCTTCCTATTCCTGTGTCGCATCTTCCGTGGCGCGTCTTCCGATTGCCAAGGGGCAGGCTCCTGCGACAGTGCCTGTTTCTAGTTGATCCGATCTGGAACGGCGCATGCCGTGAAGCGAATGACCCCGCTTTCACCGATTCCGTCCATTCGTCAGGGTTGAAACAAAGGGATCCCATGCATCCACAGCCCGATCGGACGATCCGGATCGCCGCAGCTCTCATCGATGATGACCGCGGCCGTCTGCTCTCAGTGCGAAAGGCTGGCACCCGGTGGTTTATGCAGCCCGGAGGCAAGATGGAGAGAGAGGAGACTGCTCGCTCGACACTCTGCCGGGAGCTGCGCGAGGAGATCAGGCTGGAGCTGGAAGAGGAGAGTCTCTCCTATCTGGGATGCTTCTCGGCACCGGCCGCCAACGAGCCAGGCTTCGTTGTTGAAGCCGAACTCTTCCATGTGCGCACGTCGCACGTTCCTGTCCTATGCGCTGAGATCGAGGAGGCGGTCTGGGTCGAACCGCGCGAGGCGCAGCTGATGTTGCTCGCTCCGCTCACGCGCAATCAGGTCGTGCCGCTTGCTCAGATGCTTGGGACGTCTGCTAGCCACTCAGCGCGACCCTGAAAGCGGGCAACAACGCAGGCTTCCACGAAAGAAAGGCCCCGGCGGTTTCCCGCCGGGGCCGGTAAGCTTACTCGAACTCTGCTCTTAGCGGAGCAGGCTCAGGACACCCTGCTGGCTCTGATTGGCCTGGGCGAGCATCGCGGTGGATGCCTGGCTCAGGATCTGGGCCTTGGCGAGCTTGGTCGTCTCCGCCGAGAAATCGGCGTCCTCGATCCGCGAACGGGCGTCCGACAGGTTGGTGACGACGTTGGTCAGGTTGTTGACCACCGACTCAAGACGGCTCTGGCCGGCGCCGAGCGTGGCGCGGGCGGTGTTGATCGCGCCGAGGTTGGTATCGACGTTGGTGATCGTCGTGGTTGCATTGGCAACGGTGTCGACGGCGAAGTCGGTCGCCGCGAAATCGTCGCTGTCGAGGAACGCCTTGGCCACGTCCACCGTCTCGGTGCCCGCACCAACCTGGATGGAGATGGCGTCGTTCGCCGTGTCGGTCGCAGCGTAATCGAACACCGCGACACCATTGAACTTGGTGTTGGTGAGGATGTCCGCCATCTGCGCCTGCAGAGCCGAAGCTTCGGCGTTGAGGTTCGTGCGGTCGGCGGTCGAGTAGGTGCCGCTCTTCGACTGAACCGCAAGCTCACGAACGCGCTGCAGCATGTTCGACACCTCGCCAAGCGCGCCTTCGGCGGTCTGGGCGAAGCTGATGCCGTCATTGGCGTTGCGAACCGCCTGGTTCATGCCGCGGATCTGCGCGGTCATCGAAGACGCGATGGCGAGGCCGGCGGCGTCGTCCTTCGCGGAGTTGATGCGCTTGCCGGTCGACAGGCGCTCCATGGCGGTCTGAAGGCCCTGATTGGCGACACGGCCGCCATTCTGGGCACGCAGCGCCGCAGTGTTGGTGTTGATGATCATTTGGAAGTTCCTTTCCCGCTCATTTCATGGGCGGCCCGGTCCCTCCCTGGCTGCCACGAGAACAGTAACGGCACGTGCTCGCCGAGCTTTAATTCTCTTTCTCCTCGTCGGCCGTCCGACGGCCAGGAGCGTCAACGGTTTGACACACGCGCGTAGGCGCACGCGCTTTTCCTTAGAATCCCGCGGCTTTTCGATGTTGGCACGGGCTTTGCTGCCTTGCCCCGTGATTATACGGGGTCTGGGGGCATCTTTTGACGGTTAAGATTACCAAGGCGGCTGCCGAGGCTCATCCTGCGCTTGCGCGCTGGTTGACCGGCGCCGGCCTGCCGCTTGCGACCGATGACGCAGCCGGGGTCACGCGCATCCTCGACCTGAGCGAAGCCGATGACGCGCGTCCCGGCGACGTGATCATCGAGCGGGCGGACGGCGCCCCTTCCGCCGTGCTCGGCAGCGCCACCCGCGCCGCTCATCTCCGCTTCGGCTTCGACGACATGCCGTTCGGCTACGCCCTCGCAGCCGAGCTCGTCCGCCCGCACCACCGCCCCGCCTGCGGCGAGCCCGAGAGCGCACGCCTGCTCGCCTTTTCCGACCGCATCGCGGCCAGCGATGCGACCGTCCTTATTCTTGGCGAGACCGGCACCGGCAAAGAAGGCCTGTCGCGTTACATCCATGCCACCTCCCCGCGCGCGAACGGCCCGTTCATCGCGGTGAACTGCGCAGCGTTGCCCGAGACGATGCTCGAAGCCATCCTGTTCGGCCACGCCCGCGGCAGCTTCACCGGCGCGAGCAGCGAAGGGGAGGGCCTGTTCCGGGCTGCCAACGGCGGCACCCTGCTCCTCGACGAAGTGGCCGAGATGCCGCTGGCGCTCCAGGCTAAGCTGCTGCGCGCCCTCCAGGAGAAGGAAGTTCTTCCGGTCGGTGCCGTGCGCGCCGAGCCGATCGACGTGCGCGTCATCGCCTGCGCGAACCGCGATCTGGCCGTGGAGGTGGCGGAAGGCCGCTTCCGCTCCGACCTATACTGGCGCCTTAACGTCATGCCGCTGAAGCTTGAGCCGCTGGGCGCCCGCCGCCTCGACATCCGCGCCATCGCCGCCGCAATGGTGGTCCGCCACACTCCCGCCGGCACTCCCGTCGCCTGGCCGACCGCTGCCGCTCTCGAAATGCTGATGGCCCACAGCTGGCCCGGCAATGCCCGCGAGCTCGACAACGTCCTCCAGCGTGCCTTGCTGATGCGCGAGGGCGACCGCATCGAAGCGGCCGACCTCACGATCGACACCCCCGTTTCCGCTCCCGCCATGCAGCCCGGCCGCCTCAGCGACGCTTCCCGCGTCGTGGAGGCGGAGCTGATTCGCTCGGCGCTGAAGGAAACGAACGGCCACCGCATCCGTGCCGCCGAGCGGCTCGGCATCAGCGAACGCACGCTTCGCTACCGCCTCGCAGAAATGCGCTCGGTCGCGGCCTAAGGAGCAGATGAGATGACTTCGATCGACAGCAGCCGGCTGCTCCAGATGCGGACCGCCATCCTCGAACAGAAT
The DNA here is from genome assembly GCF_902806315.1 of uncultured Sphingosinicella sp. Lineage (GTDB taxonomy): Bacteria > Pseudomonadota > Alphaproteobacteria > Sphingomonadales > Sphingomonadaceae > Allosphingosinicella. The sequence continues at coordinate 14,314 of NZ_CADCWD010000040.1, read as the reverse complement.
AGCGCGCTGCAAAAGGCCGCGGGCCTGGGTGCCGGCGGCGTTTCAGGCGGTGCGGAGACCGGCAAGGACCCCGGCGGCTTCGGCGATGCGATGAAGACCGCGCTGAGCCAGGTCAACGAGGCGCAGGCGAGTTCGACGGCGATGACGGAAGCGTATGAGCGCGGCGAGGTCACCGACATCGCCGCCGTGATGCTCTCGCGCCAGCAGGCGTCGATCGGCTTTGAAGCCACCATGCAGGTCCGGAACAAGCTGCTCTCCGCCTACAAGGACATCATGAGCATGCCGGTCTGAGATGAGCGAAATGGCAACAGAAGCAACCCAGGCGAACAATCGCTCCCTGCCCGTTCCCGCGGGCGGGGGCGTCGGCACTGCGCTCCAGCAATTGAAGGGCATAGCCTCGCAGCCCGCGGTCGTGAAGAGCTTCCCCGCGCTGGCGTTCCTCGCGCTCGCGGGCATCGCCGCTTTGATGTGGATGGCCTTCACGGCCGCGCCCTCGCGGGACCTGTTCCGCGGCCTCCCGGACGAAGACAAGGCGGCGGCCACCGAAGCGCTGAGCGGCGCCGGCATTGCCTATGAAGTCGACAGTGGCAGCGGCGCGCTCACCGTGTCGGGCGACGATTACTACCAGGCCAAGATGCTGCTGGCCGCGCAAGGCCTGCCGAAGAGCGCGCCCGACGGCAGCGAGATGATCAGCAACCTTCCGCTCGGCGCCAGCCGCGCTGTGGAGACGGAGCGCCTCCGCTCCGCCCGTGAGCTCGACCTTGCCCGCACGATCGAGGCGATCGACGCCATCCAGAAGGCGCGTGTGCACCTCGCCGTCGAACAGCCGAGCGCGTTCTTGCGCGAGCGTTCCAAGCCCGCCGCCTCCGTGCTGCTGACGCTCGCGTCCGGCCGGACGCTCGGCGAGCAGCAGGTGCAGGCGATCGTCAACCTCGTCGCCTCCTCCGTGCCCGGAATGTCGCCCGACGGCGTTTCCGTCGCCGACCAGAATGGCCGCTTGCTCTCGCAGCAGGGCGGCGGCGGCTCCAGCGGCGAGGCCGAGCGCCAAGTCGCGATCCAGGCCAAGATCGAAGACCGCTACCGCCAGTCCATTGAAACACTGCTGACGCCGATCCTCGGTGCGGGCAACTTCACCGCCCAAGTCCATGCCGACGTGGATTTCTCCGAGACGCAGGCGACCCGCGAGGGCTTTCCCAAGGAAGCCAGCACGCTTCGTGCGGAGGAGGGCGCCTTCACGCTCGGCAATGCCGACGGCGCGGCCGGCGGCATCCCGGGCGCGCTCTCGAACCAGCCTCCGCCCGCTGCCCAGGTTGCAACCGCTCCGGGCGAGACCGCGACCCAGACCATTCCCGGTGCGCCGGAGAGCGCGGCTGCAGCCGCTGCCAAGCGCAGCGAGAATTATTCGCGCAACTTCGCCGTCGGACGCGAGGTCTCCGTCACCCGACAGCAGACCGGCAGCATCAAGCGCATCTCGGTCGCGGTGGTCCTCAAGAACCCCACGGGCGCCAAACCGCGCAACGCGCAGGAGATCGCCACCTTCGAGAATCTGGTGAAGGGCGCGGTCGGCTACGACCAGACCCGCGGCGACATCGTGGCGCTGAGCTCGAAAAGCTTCGTGGCCACCGAAACGCCGGTCGAGAATTGGTGGGAAGCGGCCTGGGTCAACCTCATCGCCCGCAACGTCACCGCGCTCGCGATCGTCGCCTTGCTGATCTTCGGCTTCGGAAGGCCGCTGATGAAGCGGGCCGGCGCCGCGCTCACCAACCGCGCCGCCACTCGCCAGGTGGTCAAGGGCGAGATGGCCGCGGCCATTGCCGACCATGCCCGCGCGAGCCCCGACACGCGGATCACGCTCGAAATGATCGAGACCGCCAACAGCTACGAGACGCGCGCCGCGCTTATTCGCAATTTCGTCCGCCAGGATCCTGCCCGCGCCGCCTTGGTCGTGCGTGACCTGATCCGGACGGACACCAAGGATGGAGAGAAGGATGGCTGAGGCCCAAGCTGTATTGGAAGCGCCGGCTCCGGCGGCCGTTGAGCCGACCGGCCCCAGCGGCAGCGAGGCGGCGGCGATCCTGCTCATGCTGCTCGGCGACGAGGAAGCGGCCGATGTGCTGAAGCGCCTCGATCCGACCGAAGTCCAGCATCTCGGCGCGGCGATGTTCAACGTCGCCGACGTCACCGAAGATCAGGTGGAGCGCGTCCTGGACCTGTTCATGACCCGCGCCAAGGCCCGCACCACCATCGGCTTCGGCTCCGCTCCGCGCATCCGCTCCGTCATGGAGCAGGCGCTCGGACAAGACCGGGCCGAGAGCATGCTGGCCCGCATCACGCCGCCGACCGACAGCCGCGCACTCGACGCGATGCGATGGATGGACGCGCCGACCATCGCGGCCCTGATCGAGAACGAGCATCCGCAGATCGCCGCCCTCGTGCTTGCGCACCTTGAGCCGCCAGCTGCGGCCGATGTGCTGCAGCTGCTCGCGCCCGATCTTCAGGCCGACGTCATCTATCGCGTGGCGACCTTGGAATCGGTCACCGCCGAGGCGCTCGAGGAACTCGAGCATGTGCTGGTCCGCGAAGTCACCCGCAGTTCGTCACGCCCCGCAACCGCTCGCGGCGGCGCGGCCGAAGCCGCCAAGATCATGAACAATACCCGCGCCGGCACCGACCAGCGGATCATCCGCACGCTGGCCAAGGTCGACAAGAAGCTCGCCGCGGCGATCGAGGACGAGATGTTCGTCTTCGACAATCTCAATGAACTCGACGACAAGAATCTGGGCACCCTGCTGCGCAACATCGAGAATGACGTGCTGGTCGTCGCGCTGAAGGGCGCGGAGGAGAAGGTGCGCGAGAAGATGCTCGGCTGCATGTCCAGTCGCGCCGCGGACTCGATCCGCGACGAGATGGAGGAGCGCGGTCCGATGCGCCTGGCCGAAGTGCTCGAGGCGCAGAAGGAAGTGATCGCCATCGCGCGCCGCCTGTCGGACGCCGGCACCATCATGCTGAAGGGCCGCGGCGACGATTATGTCTAATCTCTGGCCGCACGCACATGCCGGCGAGGCGGCGAGGGTCGGCAGCTTCGCGATCGAGCGTCGCACCGCCGCCTTCACGCCCTGGCACGAAGAGGACCGCCGCCGCCCCAAGCCCAAGGCGGAATATGATCCCGAAGGCGACCGCGCCGAGGCTTATGCGACCGGATTCGAGGAGGGGCGTCGCACCTCCGAGCTGGAACTCGCCGCCGATCGCGCCGCCATGGCCGACCTGATGGACGCGCTGGAAGTGCTGCAGCCGCAGCCGACCAACGCGCTGGCGCTGCTGCTCGCCGAATCCGTGGACCGACTGGTTCGCCAGATCTGCGGCAAGGTCGACGTTGACGGCGAATTGCTGACGACGCGCTGCCAGGCCGCCGCCGCTCTGATCGGTGCCGAAATGGAGCCGGCACGGCTTCGGCTGCATCCGGAGGATGTGCCGCTGGTCGACGCAAGCCGGCTGCGCGTTCCCCTCCTCGCCGACGACAGCATGGAACGCGGATCGCTCGTGCTCGAGACGGCACAGGGCTGGATCGAGGATGGCCCGGCTGTTCGGCTCGATCGCTTGCGGGCGGAGCTTGATCGCATCGGTGCGCCGCTGTGAACCTCGCCGAAGACGCACGGGCGATGCTCGGCAACGTCCAGGTGAATGAGGAGCGGCCGCGAAAGATCGGCCGCCTTGCCGCTTATGACGGGCTGATGCTCGAAGCGACCGGCTTCGATCGGCCGGTTGGATCCGGCGCTCGAGTGATCACGGCCGACGGGCGTGCTGCCCGGGCCGAGGTGGTCGGCTTCCGAGGGCAGCGCACTTTGCTGATGGCGCTGGACGGCGATGCCGCTCATGCCAACGGTGCCCGGGTCGAGCCCGATGCTGCCGGTGGCAGCGCCGGAGTGGGCATGGCTCTCCTTGGCCGCGTCATTGATGCGATGGGAGAGCCGCTCGACGGGCTCGGCAACATCGCCACCGCCGAGCGGTGGCCGCTTGCCGGCCGGCCGGGCAACCCGCTCGACAGCGCCCGCGTGATGGAGCCGTTCGACATCGGCGTGCGCGCGGTCAACGCGCTGCTGACCGCCGGCGTCGGCCAGCGCATCGCCATCGTCGCCGGGTCCGGCGTCGGCAAGTCGGTGCTGATGGGCCAGATGATCGCCGGCGCCGAAGCCGACGTGGTCGTGGTCGGTCTGATCGGCGAGCGCAGCCGCGAAGTCAGCGACTTCCTCGCGACCAAGCTTTCCGGCGCTGTGCGCGCCAAGTCGGTCGTGGTCGCCGTGCCCGCCGATCACGCGCCTTTGCTGCGCCTTCGCGCTGCGATGCGGGCGACTGCCATCGCTGAATATTTCCGGTCGCGCGGCCTTCGCGTGCTGCTGTTGCTCGACAGCCTTACCCGCGTCGCCCACGCCCAGCGCGAGATCGGCCTTTCGCTCGGCGAGCCGCCGACGGTGAAGGGCTATCCGCCCTCGGCGCTCGGGCTCATCCCACGCCTCGTCGAGCGGGCCGGTGCCGACAGCCGCACCGGCGGCTCGATCACGGCGCTCTACACGGTGCTCGCCGATGGCGACGACACCGACGACCCAATCGTCGATGCCGCCCGCGCGATCGTCGACGGCCATATCCTGCTTTCGCGCTCGATTGCCGAGCAGGGCGTTTATCCCGCCATCGACGTCGGCCGCTCGCTGAGCCGCGTCATGGCGGACATCGTCAGCCCGGAGCATGCTGCCGGCGCTCTGGGCCTGCGGCGCCTCTGGTCGGCCTTCGAGGAAAATCGCGACCTCATCCTGATGGGCGCTTATTCGCCCGGCACCGATGCGGTGATCGACGAAGCGATCCTGCGCCGCCCCGAGATCCTCGCTTTCCTGAAGCAGGGGGCGAGTGAGCGGATCGACTATGGCACATCCGTTGCCGCGCTGATCGGAGCGTACGGCGCATGAGCAACGTCCGTCAGCGGGCGCGGATCGCGCGGGTGCGCAAGATCCAGCACGGCATGGCGGCGCTCGCCGCCACGCGCGCGCAGGACCATGTCCAGGCGCTCGAGACCAACGAGCTGCGGCTTCAGCAGATGCGCGTGGCGCTCGCGGCAGGGACGGGGACGTGCACGGGCGCCGATCTCGCCAGCCGGGGCGAGCTCGCGATGCGGCTGGAGGCGGCCCGGGAGGGGCTGATCAAAACCATCGTGGGCGCGAAGAAAACTGTGGCCATGCGCGAGCAGGCGCGGATCGGCGCCCGCCGCGACCAGGAAAGCGCCGAGCAGCTCGAACAGCGCGCGGCATCGGCGATCGCCCGCAAGCAGGACCGGCGCAGCGCCGCCCTGTTCCGCCCGCGGCTCCGCAAGCAAATCGAAGGGGAAGAGAATTGATGACGATCGGTCCAGCCGGTTCCGGCGTGCCCGCAACGGGCGACAAGGTCGTGCTTCCCGGTGGGGAAGCAGCGGGTGTGGCCGACATGTTCGGCGGCATCATCGCGGACATGGCCGCGGCGCTTGGCGCCGAAGCGGTGAAAGGGGAGGGAGCAGTCGCTCCCGGCACCGAAGCCGAGGCCTCGACGGTCGAGCCGAGTGCGGCCGCCAGCGTGGCGCAGCTTCTCGCGCTGACCGTCCGTCAGCAGGGCAAGGCCAGGTTGGAAGCCGAAGGCGGCGAGCCGGCGAACGAGGGCGAGGCGGATTGCGAGCTGGCCTTGCTCCTCCAGGGCGACGATGTTCCTGAAGCCGTGCCGGTCGCGCAGCCGATCGTATTGAACCCGGATCAGCAGATGCCCGCCGTGAAGACCGGTAAGGTCGCGGAAACACCTGCACCTGTCGCTCCTCAGGCACCGGCCGCCAAAGCGGACATCGAGGTCAAGGTTGCCGAGCTTGCAAAAGCCCTGATCGCCAAGCCGGAGGCGGAGCAAGTCGCACCGAAAACCGTCGCGGCGGCTCAGATTGCAGACCTTCTGAAGGCGGTCACGAAGCCTGTCGCTTTCACCGGCGGCAGGCACGCGGCCTCGGAGAGGACGGCCCGACCAGAAGAGTCAGCCCCGGTCGCCGCTCCCGAAGTCCGTGGCCTGGTCCACGCCGCGCTCACCGCGGCCGCCCCGAGCGCCGTATCGGCTCTCGAAGGGGCCCGTGCTCTCGAAACTTCACTAGAGCCGCTCCCCGCGGAGCCGGCGCTCGACAGCGCTGATTTCGCGATCGAGCGTCAGCTCGACGTCTCCGCGGAAGGCGAGTGGCTCGACAGCTTGGCCAAGGACATCGCCCGCACTGCGGGGGAGGGGGGCACGCTCCGCTTCAAGCTCAATCCGGAAAATCTCGGCAGCCTGCGGGTCGAGATCACGCCGCAGGCGAACGGCTCCGTCGTGCGCCTGACCGCTGATACGGACGCCGCGCGCACGATCATCGCTGATGCGCAGCCGCGCCTCGTCGCCGAAGCCCGCGCCAATGGCGTCCGCATTTCGGAAACCCATGTCGACCTCGGCGGGCAGCATTCGTCCGGCGATCCGCGCCGCCAGAATGCGGCTCAGGAAGAGGTCCCGGTCAGAACGGCACGCTTCTTGCGGGATCGGGAGGAAAGCGACGGAAAACCGACGCGCAGCCAGTCTGAACGCTATGCCTGAACGGAAAACGCAAATGAGTGACGCCGAAAACCCGACACCCAAGAAGAAGGGCAAGGGCAAGAAGATCCTCCTCCTCACCCTCGGCCTGCTGCTGGTCGGCGGCGGCGGAGCGGGCGCGGCGCTCTACGCGGGCCTCATCAGCGGCGGCCATGCCGGTCCGGCCAAGCCCGAGACCCCGCACCTCGTCCCGCGCGACGGCGTCTCCGAAGGCGAAACGGCCCGCTATTATCATCCCACCGGGGACAAGCACCCCGATCCCGCCAAGTTCCAGGCGAGCTATTACCCCCTCACCGAGAATTTCACGGCGAACCTGCGCGACGGCAACGGCTTCATGCAGGTCGGCCTCGGCGTTTCCACTTATTACGACCAGCGCGTTCTCGACGCTGTGAAGCTGCACGAAATGGCGGTCCGCTCCGCCATCCTGCTCACCTTGTCCGAGCAGGACCCGCTCCAGCTGCGCTCGCCCCAGGGCAAGGAGAAGCTGAAGATCGCCCTTCGCGGGGCGATCAACGACACGCTCAAGAAGAAGGAAGGCTTCGGCGGCATCGACGACGTCTACTTCACGAGCCTCGTCATCCAATGAGCAAGAAGAAAGCCGGCCTGTCCGGCGAAGAGATGGAAGCCCTCATCGACGGCATCACCGAACATGAGGCGCAGGAAGCCGGCGGCCCGCGCCCTTTCGCCTTTTGCACCGAGCAGGCGCGCCCGCTCGCGGCCGTCCCTGCGCTCGACCGCATGAGCGAGAAATCCGCGCGCAAACTGCGCCAGCGGATCGAGCCCATCTCCCGCATCAAGCCAACGGTCGTCGCCGACCCCGTGACCGTGCGCCAGTTCGACGCGTGGAAGAACGAGAAACCCGAATTCACCAGCGTCAGCCTTTACCGCTTCCGCCCCCTGAAGGGTCAGGTGCTCGTCGCCGTCGCGCCCGAGCTGGTCGGCCGCATGGTCGACGCCTTTTACGGTGGTCTTGGAATTCATGGTGAACGGGTTGTTAAGGAATTCACGCCTACCGAGGAACGGCTCCTGGCGCGCTTGTCGGAAGCACTGATCGAAACGCTGACCGAGGTGTGGTCCGAAGTGATGCCTGTGAAGCCCCAGTTGATGTCCCGGGAGACGAGCACGGCCTATGCCTCGCTCATCGCCGGCGACGAGCCGGTGGCGATTGCGCGCTTCACCGTCTCCATCGGCCAGGGCAAGGGCTCGATCATCGACATCCTCTACCCGGTCGCCGCGCTCCGCTCGATCGAGGGTCAGCTCTCGGTCAAGGTTCACGACGATATCGGCATGACCGGCAGCGAGTGGCGCGAGCGCATCGCGACAGCGCTGGGCGAAGTCCGCATCCAGGCCCGCAGCGTGCTTGCACGGCCGACGCTCTCCGTATCCGAGCTGCTCGCATTGCAGCCGGGCGACGTCATTCCGGTCAACCTGCCGGCCATGGTGCCGTTGCTGGTCGCCGGGCGCCAGATCGGCCTTGGCAAGATCGGCGAGCAGGACGGGCGCGCGGCGCTCAAGATCGAAAAAGTTGAAACGGGGAGGGCCTTGTCGTGAGCGACGCTCAAGCGACGATCGAAGTGCCGGCGGTGGCCGAGCGCAATTACCGCATGCTGGCGGAGATCCCGCTGCGGGTCTCGGTCGAAGTCGGCAGCACCGCCATGAAGCTGTCGGCCTTGATGGACCTTGCCGAAGGCAGCGTCGTCGAGCTCGACCGCCAGGCGCACGAACTGCTCGACATCATGGTCAACGGCACGCTTGTCGCGAAGGGCGAGGTCGTCACGATCAACGGCCGCTTCGGCATCCGGGTGGTCGACGTCGTCAACGCCGACGCACGGCTCGCGGGGATCGACCGCCGCCAATGATGACGACTTATATCTTGAAGCTCATCCTGCTGGTGCCGCTGGTGGGAGGCCTTGCCTTCGGCGCGCTCTGGCTGTGGCGCAAGGTCCAGCCGGGCATGGCGATGGGCCAGCGCGAGCGGATGGTGCAGGTGGTGGACGCGGTTCCGCTCGGCACTACCGGACGTCTCGCGGTGGTGGAATTCGGCGGCAAGCAGCTCCTGCTCGCCGTGTCGCGCGGCACCGTTCAGCTCCTGTCGGAAAGCGCTCTCGAGCGTCCGGCCACGCCCAATGTCTAGTTTTTCGTCATTCCCGCGAAAGCGGGAATCCCGCTTCTTCTTCTCGAACGCCAAAAGGCAGCGGGATTCCCGCTTTCGCGGGAGTGACGGAAGTTGGGCTCATCGCATCCTGCTCCTCCTCGTGGGAGCGCTGCTGACCTTCGTCATCGTCGATCCGGCATTCGCCCAAGCGGCGGCCGCGGCTCCGGCGACGGGAGGCCAGCCCGGCGCTCTCGACCGGGCGGTGAACACCCTCGCCGGCGATGGACGTCCGCTGTCGCTTTCGCTGCAGATCCTGCTGCTGATGAGCCTGCTGACGGTGCTGCCGTCGCTGCTGCTCATGATGACCAGCTTCACCCGGATCATCATCGTTCTCTCCATCCTGCGGCAGGCGCTCGGCCTGCAGCAGACGCCGCCCAACCAGGTGCTGGTCGGCCTCGCGCTCTTCCTCTCGCTGTTCGTGATGAAGCCGGTGATCGATCAGGTGAACCAGGTCGCTTACTCGCCCTACGGCGACGGCCGCATCAGCATCGAGGAAGCGGTGAGCCGCTCGGGCACGATCCTGCACGGCTTCATGATCAAGCAGACCCGTGAGACGGACCTGAAGCTCTTCGCCGACCTTGCGGAGGCCAAACCCTTCGCCCGGCCCGCCGACGTGCCTTTCTCGATCCTGCTGCCGGCCTTCGTCACCAGCGAACTCAAGACCGCGTTCCAGATCGGCTTCCTCATCTTCCTGCCGTTCCTCATCATCGATCTCGTCGTCGCATCCGCACTGATGGCGCTCGGCATGATGATGCTGAGCCCAAGCATCGTCTCGATGCCTTTCAAGCTGCTGCTCTTCGTCCTGGTGGACGGCTGGGCGCTGACGATGGGCTCGCTTGCGGCAAGTTTCGGGACCTAGCGGCATGGACGGCACCGACTATTTCGTTGGCATCGCCCAGCAGGCGCTCTGGATCCTGGCGCTCGCATCGGCGCCGATCCTGATCCCGGCGCTGGTCACCGGCATCCTGCTCGGCATGGTGCAGGCCGCGACCTCGATCAACGAGGCGACCTTGAGCTTCGTGCCCAAGCTGATCGTGGTGGGCGTCTGCCTTGCCTTGTTCGGCACCGCCATCCTCATGCTCCTGGTCGACTTCACGACCGAGATCTTCGCCCGGATACCCGAGCTTACGCGATGATCCCCGCGGCTTTTGCCGGCGTCGAGGCGCAGCTCTGGCTTTGGATGGTCGCAATGATTCGCCCCGGCGCGTGCTTCCTCGCAGCGCCAGTGTTCGGCGCCGCCTTCGTTCCGGTGCAGCTCCGCCTCATCATCGCGCTCGCGATCGGCATCCCCGCGCTTGCCGCGACCAACTTCCAGCTTCCCGCCGACGGGCTCGCCTCCATCGACGGCTTCCTCCTGGTGGCGGGCGAGGTCATGGTCGGCGTCGCGATCGGCTTCGCCGTCCAGATCGGCTTTTCGGCCGCGATGCTGGCCGGCGAGACGATCAGCAACGCGATGGGGCTCGGCTTCGCCGGCATGGTGGATCCCGCGACCGGCGCGCAGAACCCGATGCTCGCCCAATTCCTTAGCATCATGGCGACCTTCCTGTTCCTCGCGATCGGCGGGCATCTCGCGCTCGCCGCGACGATCGTCGAAAGCTATCGCGCGCTGCCCCCGGGCGATGCGTGGCTGAGCGCCGACAGCATTCGCGGCCTCGTGATGTTCGGCGGCGTGCTGTTCGCCGCCGGGCTGTCGATCGCGCTTCCCGTGGGCTTCGCGATCATCCTCGTGCAGCTCGTGATGGCCATGCTCGCCCGCTCGGCGCCGCAGCTCAACCTCTTCTCGGTCGGCCTGCCCGCGGCCCTGCTCGCCGGCATCGTCCTTCTCGCAATGGCCGCGCCGATGATGGGCGACGGCATCATCGCGGTGCTTCAACAGGGGCTGGCGGAATCCCGCCGCCTGGCGCTCGGCTGAGCCATGTCGGAAGCACCCGAAAAGGACCAGAAAACAGAGGCGCCGACCGAGAAGAGGCGCCGCGACGCCGCCGAAAAGGGCGACGTCCTTCAGTCAAAAGAGCTGGGCACTGCGCTGGTGATCGTCGCCGGCGCAGCCTGGCTGGCGCTCGCCGGTCCGATGCTCGTCGGATCGATGGAAGAGATGCTCGTCGAGGGCCTTACCTTCAACCACGATTCGATCCGCAATTTCGATCCCGCGAGCGTCGCGCTTCGGTTGATTGGAATGATCCTGTTGCCGCTCTTCGCCCTGTTCGCGCTGACGATCGCGGCCGCCATCGGCGGCCCTGCCTTGCTGGGCTCGCTCGGCTTCAGGTCGAAGTCGTTCAAGTTCAATCCGGGCAAGATGAATCCCTTGTCGGGCATGAAACGCATGTTCGGCGCACAGGGACTGGTCGAGCTCGGCAAGTCGGTCGCGAAGGTTGTGCTCATGGGCGGCATCGGCCTCTGGCTGCTGCTCGATCAGGTCCGTACCCTGTTCGGCCTCACCGCCCAGGAGATCCGCCCAGCCCTTGCCAGCGTCGGCAACAGCTTCACCCTCGCCGTTCTGGTGATGGCCTTCGCGCTCGCGCTGATCGCGCTGATCGACGTGCCCGCCCAGATCTTTCAGCGCGGCGGCCGTTTGCGCATGAGCAAGCAGGAGGTGAAGGACGAGCATAAGCAGACCGAAGGCTCGCCCGAGCTCAAGGCCGCCGTGCGCCGCCGCCAGCATGAAGCGGTGCGCAACTCCGCACGCTCGGCGGTGGCCGAAGCGACCGTGGTGCTCACCAACCCCACGCACTTCGCGGTCGCCTTGCGCTATAAGCTTGGCGAGGATGCGGCCCCGATCGTTGTGGCCCGCGGCCGCGGCGCTACGGCCCAGGCCATCCGCGAGTTGGCAGAGGAGGGGACGGTGCCCGTGCTGAGCTATCCGCAGCTCGCCCGCGCAATCTACTTCACGACGCGCACCGGACACGTCATCCGGGAGGACCTCTACCTCGCCGTCGCAAGCGTGCTCGCCTTCGTGTTCAAGCTCGACGCGGCCCTGGGTCCGGACGCTGTTCAGCCCGACATCGTCGTGCCTCAGGCTGCCCGTTTCGATGAAAAGGGACGGCCGCAGGCTTAAGTCCAGCCTCCTTTCGCCGTTCTTCACATGAATCTGTGCGGGACCAGGCGATGAAGGCGAATGGCAAATTGGACGGCGCACAGCTTCGAATGGAGGAAGCGATCGCCTGGATCGAGGCGGCGCTTCAGGCATCCTTGGGCGCCGAGGACGATGCCAATCGAGAACTTGCGCTCCAGGCCCTGAAGTCCGTCGGCCCGGGCACGCACCTCCAGGCATGGCTCGAAACCGTGGCCGACGAGATCGACGCGAGCTCGGTCGGCGCGGTCCAGGCTGAACTGGTCGCAACCATGGCTGCGCGCATGCTGGAGGATCGCGAGCGGTTCCTCCGAGCGCATGGACCGGTCGACAAAAGCGTGATCCGCAATCTGGTGAGGCGCCCCTGAAAGCGAACCTCGTCATCCCCGCGAAAGCGGGAATCCCGCTTCTTCTTCCTGTTGAGCGCAAAGTAAGCGGGATCCCCGCTTTCGCGGGGATGACGGCTACGTAAATCGGGCAGTCCAGCCCTAAACTTCTGCCCTTTCCTGCCGTTCTACAGGAGCGGAAGGGGATCTCATGGTTGGTTCGATCGGATATAGCCTCGGCATCGGCTCAGGGCTCGACATCAACAGCCTGGTGAAGGGTCTGTCCGAGGCGGAGCGCGCGCCCAAGGAAGCGCTGCTGAAGCGCCGCGAGGACAGCAACTCGGCCAAGGTCTCCGCCCTCGCCGATGCGTCCAGCGCGATCGACAGCTTCGCCTCGGCACTCTCGTCGCTGATCTCCGGCGGCACCCTCTTCACCCAGCCGAACGTCTCCGACACCAGCATCCTTTCCGCCACCAGCGTTCCGGGCGCGCCGCTGACCTCGCTGTCGGGGCAGCTCGAAGTGCTTCAGCTCGCCAGGGCGCAGACGCTTTCGTCAGTTGGCCTCGCGTCCTCGACCGCGGCCGTGGGCGAGGGCGATCTGACGCTCACCACCGGAGCAGGCAGCTTCGTCGTCACCATCGATGCGACCAACAACAGCCTTGAAGGCCTTGTTGCCGCCATCAACGGCAAGAATGCCGGCGTCACCGCCAGCATCGTCACCGACCAGGGCACGGCCAGGCTGGTGCTGAAGGGCGCCACCGGGACCGCGAACGCCTTCACCCTCAGCGTCGCGGACGGCACCGCGAGCGGCCTCGAGCGCTTCGCGTTCGGCCCAACCGTGACCGGCGGGTTGACCGAAGCGCAGGCAGCGCAGGACGCGATCGTGAAGTTCGACGGCGTCGAGATCCGCCGCGGCTCGAACAGCTTCAAGGACTTGGTTCCGGGCGTCCAGTTCGACCTCAAGAAGGCCGCGCCGGGTAGCCTCATCAACCTCGGCCTGACCCGCCCGGGCGCCGCCATCGAGCAGGCCATGACGGATTTCGTCTCGGCTTATAACGAACTCAACACGCTGCTTTCGAACGCGACTGCCCCCGGCGTGGGCGGCGCGGGCGGGCCGCTGCGCGGGGACATCAGCATCCGCGACATGCGCCGCCAGCTAGGGCAGCTGACCTCCACCGTGTTGAATTCGCGCGGCAGCATCAGGACGCTGGCCGAGGTCGGTGTCCGCACCAACCGCGACGGCTCGCTGAGCCTCAATGCGGCACAGCTCAAGGAAGCGCTCCAGAACAATCCAGAAGGGGTTGAGGCGCTGTTCAACCCGACCCAGTTCAGCAGCGATCCCCTGCTCGTGATCACCAGCCCGATGGGCAAGGTGAAGCCGGGCACCTACACCTTCACCAACGTCGTCCCCGAAGCCGGCGGCGTCGCGGCTTCCGGTGAGATTGACGGCATCGCCGCGATCGGTTCGGGCGGCTTCCTGATCGCGCCGCCGAGCTCGGCCGCGGCGGGCCTGGCAGTGCAGGTGAAGGGTGCGCTCGCCAGCGTCACGGTGACCATCGACCGCGGGCTCGGCGGCGCGCTGCAGGCGATCCGCGACGAGCTGCGCGGCCGCAGCGGGCCGATCGCCAAGAGCCAGGAGCGGCTAAGCGCCGAAGCCAAGGACATTGCCGAGGACCGCACCGATCTCGATGCCCGGTCCAAGTCCTATTACGACCGGCTGCTCTCGCAATTCACGACGATGGAGCGGCAGGTGTCGTCCTTCAAGGCGACGCAAAGCTATCTCGAACAGCAGATCAAGGCCTGGAACAGCGACAACTGATCCGGCCGAGTTTGGAGCAAGGTTATGAACGCATATTCCCGCTTCGGCGCAGTCCGGGCGCGTTACCAGAATGTCGACCTCGCAAGCCGCGTCGAAGGCGCGTCGCCGCACGGGCTGGTCTCGATTCTCCTCGACGAATTGATGAAGTCCATGGAAGCCATGGCGGCAGCCTGCAACCGCCGCGACTTCACGCAGCGCGGTGCCGCGCAGGCGCGCGCGCTCAACATGCTCAACGGGCTGGAATCGAGCCTCGACTTCGAGGAGGGCGGCGAGATCGCTCAGTCGCTGGCGAGCATCTACCGCGAGGCGCGGCGGCTGACGCTCGCGGGCGC
>NZ_CADCWD010000039.1 GCF_902806315.1 uncultured Sphingosinicella sp. | reverse complement strand
CGAAGCCGTAGCGCTCGCGAAGCATGGCTTCGGCTGCCTGCGCCGCCTCGGTTGACGACGCGACCAGCGCCGTCGGTCTGTCAGCACTGCCCGCCATCCGCTTCTGCTACGGCGGAGCGACCCTCGCGGCAAGGCTGCGCATGTATCAGCCCGGGGCAGTCCCACGAAATCCATGAAAGCCAATTGCTAAGGAGTCTCATGGGAGTAGAGCTTCGACTTGGCAGCGACGCGGGCGGAAGGGAGCAAGAATCGATGAGTGCTGGGGCGCCCGCGCCTTTGTTCATCCTGTCCTTCCGGCATCGTGACGAGCTCACCTTGCTGGCGGAAGGGGCGGGATGGCAGCCGATCGCGGCCCGCCGCACCGCCAATGCCGAAGCGCGCTTCGTCTCCTCGGGCGCCTCCGTCGCAATCGTCGACGCGCGAGGGGCGCTCGACGAAGGTCATGAGGGCGTGCGCGCGCTCGCCGATCCGGTGGAAGCCAATGCAAGCGCCCTGCTGGTGCTCGTCTCCAGGAACGATGCCGGTGCGCTCGATCAATTCTATTCGGAAGGCGCCACTCATTTCCTAGTGAGCCCGTTCAGCGACCAGCAGTTCGTTCGCGCCTTGATGTTCGCACAGCGCCATGCGGAACGGGTGGGCGGCGGCCACCGCCACTCGCGCGTGGAGGAAGACCGGCAGGATCGCGGCGGTTCCTGGCGCTGGAAACCGGGCAGCCAGACCGTGGAGCTCAGCCCGGCGCTCGCTCGCAAGGCCGGCCTTGGCGACGATCATGGGCAGCGCATCAGCCTGATGGAGCTGTTTCGAAAACTCGACCCGGACGGCCGCCGAGCGGCGCGCGACGCGGTCGAGCGCCTCATGTCGACAGGTCATTCCACCGCCTTCGCCCACGAGGACAGTGAAGGCGGGGCGCGGCTTGCCCATCACATGCGCGTGAGCGGCGGCGGCGGGCAGATCGTCGGTCGCACCGAGACCATTGCGCAGCCGCTGGCTCCCGAATTCCAGTCGCGCGACCCGCTGACCGGTCTTCGCGATGCGCGCGCCGGTCGGGCGTGGATGAACAAGTGCCTCAGCCGACGGGTGGAAAGCCACCCGGCAATCGTCGTGCTGCTGCTGGCCGTCAGCCGCTTCGACACGATCAATGCGGCCTTCGGTCGCAGCACCGGTGACGCCGTCCTGCAGGCGGCCGCACGGCGGATCGAGCGCCTCGTCGATCCCGACCCGAAACGCCGCTTCGTCGCGCGCCTCGCCGGCGCCGAGTTCGCAGTGATGCTGGCCGCGCCCACCAGCCTTGGGGAGGGCCGCTTCCTGGCAGGCGAGCTTGTTGAAACGCTTGCGAAGCCCTTTCTCTGCGGGGATCACGTCGTCACGCTCGGCAGCAAGATCGGCGTTGTCGGTTCCGCGCCGGGGGACGATGCGGCAAGCTTGCTCAGGCGGGCGTCGGCGGCGCTGGTGGATGCCAAGACGGGGGATTCGAGCCCGATCCGGGTGCTCGATGCGGGCTCCCAGAGCGACACGGCGCTCGGCGACCAGCTCGAGATCGATCTGCGCAAGGCGCTCGACAAGGACGAGATCGAGATCCTCTTTCAGCCGCAGGTCTCGATTACCACCGGCAAGATCGTCGGCGCAGAAGCGCTCGCCCGTTGGCGCCACCCCACTTATGGCGAGCTCGGCGCCACTACCTTGTTCAGCGTCGCCGCCCGATCCGACTATCTCGTTCAGCTGTCCGACCATGTGCAGCGCAAGGCGATCGCGGACGCGGCCGCCTGGCCGGCCTCGCTCGGTCGCCTCCGGCTTGCCGTCAACATTACCGCCGCCGACATCGTCCGCCCCGGCTTCGCCTCGCAGTTCATCCGGATGGTCGAGGAGAGCGGCTTCGACCGCCGCCGGCTCACCGTTGAAGTGACGGAGAGCGGCCTCATCGAGGACCTCAACGCCGCCGCCTATCTGCTCGCCCGGCTGAGGGAAGGGGGCATGCGGGTCGCGATCGACGATTTCGGCACCGGCTATTCGAGCCTCGCCTACCTCAAGGCGCTGCCGCTCGATTACCTCAAGATCGACAAGCGCCTCTGCGAGGACATTACCGGCTCCGCCCGCGACCGGGTCGTTGTCAGGAGCGTGATCGACATGGCGCGCTCGCTCGGCCTGGCGGTCATCGCCGAAGGCGTGGAAAGCGAGGAGCAGCTCGGTCTTCTCGCGCAGGAAGGCTGCAATCTCTACCAGGGATTTCTCTGCTCCCGGCCCATCCAGGTCGCCGCGCTGGCGGAGCTGGTCGAGCCGCGCCTTCATGCCTGAAGGCCGGATCAATCTCAGCGGTCTTTGGATGGGGAGCTATTCCTATCCGGGCGGGCAGGGCCCGACCACGCCCTTTCTCGCCAGGATCGAGGATCATGACGGCAGCCTTGCCGGCACCATCATCGAGCCGAACACGATCGGCCGCTCTTCGGATGAGCTAGAGGCGGTGCTCTCGGGCAGCCGCCAAGGAAGCGCAGTCGATTTCACCAAGCTCTACGACGGCGAAAGCGACGCCGCCCATGCGGTCGACTATGTCGGCCAGGTCTCCGGCGACGGCAATCGGATCAGCGGCGTCTGGAGCCTCGCCGAGACGGACGGCGCGTTCGAGATGCGCCGTGAAGCCGTCTGGGAGGAACAGGCTGGGGAGGAAGCGGAAGTGGTGCCGCTTGACACCGCTTCCGTCCCGCGAGTGTAGCTTGGATGGCGGCCACACGATCGAGCCCGCTTGGGTGTGCCGAAGTAAACCAAATCAATTAGAGCCGTTGACCAGCCGCGCCGGTTCGGCCTTAGGCTTGCAACATACTCGATCAAGGACGGCGCCGTGATGGATGTTGCTGGGGTTTCGGCGAGTGGCGGTAGCGGCCGCAAGGTGGTTCTGGTCGTTGACGACGAACCGATGGTGCGGATGTTCGCCGTCGACCTGTTCGAGGAAATGGGCTGCGAAGTGATCGAAGCCGGAAGCGGGCCGGAGGCACTCGCGGCATTGGAGCACCGGCCGGACATATCGCTGATGTTCGCTGGCCGATGGTTTGGAAGCCCTATGATCAACGCGCGATCGAGCGCGTGATCGGCGAGGCGGACTGACCTACCTACTCTGGGGTCGGGCCGTCCAGCACCTCCCGCACTTTGGCCGCCAACTCCTCCAGATTGAACGGCTTGCCGATCAGGTCGACGCCCGGTTCGAGCACCCCGTTGTGAACGACGGCGTTGCGCGTGTAGCCGGTCGTGAACAGGACCTTCAGATTCGGCCGGCGCCGACGCGCCTCGTCCGCGAGCTTCCTTCCGTTCACATCGGGCATGACAACGTCGGTGAACATGAGCGCGATCTCGGGATGCGCCTCGAGCACTTTCAGCGCCCCGGCTGCCCCATCTGCCTCCAGCACCCGATATCCGAGTTCGACTAGCGCATCGACGCTGAACTGACGCACCGCCGCCTCGTCCTCGACGACCAAAACCACCTCCTGGCTTTCTCCCAACGGCAGTTCGGTCGCGGATTCCACTTCGACGTCGCCGTGCTCCGAGCCCGGCAGTCGAGGCAGATACACCTTCACCGTCGTGCCCTGACCGGGCTCCGAGTAGATCTTTACGTGGCCACCCGATTGTTTGACGAAACCGTATACCTGGGATAGCCCAAGCCCGGTGCCCTTGCCCACGTCTTTGGTCGTGAAGAACGGGTCGAACGCCTTGGCGATCACCTCCCCGGGCATGCCCGCTCCGGTGTCGCTGACGGCAATCAGGACATATTGCCCGGCAGGCACGCCGATATGTGCGGCGGCGTATCGCGCATCGAGATGGGTGTTCTGCGTTTCCACCGTAAGCTTGCCGCCGTGCGGCATGGCGTCGCGCGCGTTGACGGCGAGGTTCAGGAGCACGTTCTCGAGCTGGTTCGGGTCGGCGTGAGTGCGCCAGCCGCCGCCGGCCAGCACGGTTTCGAAACGAATGTCACTGCCGAGCGCGCCTCGAAGCAAGTCCGACATGCCGGTGACGAGCTTGTTCACGTCGACGGGCTCGGGGCGGAGCGGCTGCTGGCGCGAAAACGCCAGGAGGCGCTGGGTCAGCAGCGCTGCGCGCCGCGCGCCGTCGGTCGCCGCATCCACGTAGCGCTTGGCGCGGGCGTCACCCGAGCCGATGCGACGGCCGAGCAGGTCGAGCGAGCCGATGACCACTGCGAGCATGTTGTTGAAGTCATGCGCTATCCCGCCCGTCAGCTGGCCGACGGCTTCCATCTTCTGGGATTGGCGCAGCGCGTCTTGGATTTCGGCGAGCGCCTCGGCTTGCTCGCGCTCAGCGGTCGTGTGCCGTCCGCTGGCGTAAACCGAGCCCTGCTCGACCGCGCCCGTCCAGGCGAACCAGCGATAGCTGCCGTCCTTGTGACGGAAGCGATATTCGAACGGGATGGTCAGGGGCTCTTCGAAGATGCCGGCAAAGGCCGCGAGCGTCGCCGGCAGGTCGTCCGGGTGAGTGAAATCGGCGAAGGGCTTCCCCTTCAGCTCCTCGGGCTCCCAGCCAAGCAGGGCCGTCCATGCCTCGTTTACGGCCGTGATCGTGCCGTCCTGAGCGGCGACGACGAGCAGGTCCTGCGACAATTTCCACGCGCGGTCGCGTTCCTGCGTGCGCTCGGCAACCTGCGCTTCCAAAGTCTCGTTCAACTCACGAAGCGCAGCTCTGGCGCGCACGCGCTCGACATGCGCCCATGACCGTGCCGTCACCTCGCGGAGCAGGCTCAGCTCCGCGTCCGTCCAGATCCGGGGGACGCGGTCGTGGATGGCCATCAAGGCCGTCAGCCGGCCTTTTTTGACCAGCGGCATGCAGATGGTCGCGGCGATCCCGATGCTCTGGAAGGTCGCCGCTTCTTCGGGCGCGAGCTCGCGAAGGTTGTCGTTGATCACCAGTGGCAGACCGGCGCTCAAATTCTTCACCGCAAGCTTGCCGAAGTCGGCCAGGCGGTAATGACCGACGATGCTCGTGGACCCCGGCGCAGCCCAGTCGCCTCGTATGGTGAAGCCGTCCTGATCCTCGTCCATGTCGGCATAGGCGCAGACTGCCAGGTTCAGGTGCTCGCCCAGCAAGCGGGTTGTGGTTCCCAGAACCGCGTCGGCATCGCCAAGGGGCGCCGTCTCGGCACCAAGTCGATCGAGAAAGCTCAGACGCGCCTCGTCCTGGCGCAGCGCCGCCTCCGCGAGAACCTGCGAGGTGGTTTCGGCGCAGGCGCAAAACATGCCGGCAACCTGGCCGCTTTCGTCGCGGACCGGCGAGTAGGAGAAGGTGAACCAGGTCTGCTCGTCAAAGCCCCTGCGGTTCATGAGCAGCGGCAGGTTCTCATGATAGCTCGCGTCGCCGGCCAGCGCCGCGTCGATCAATGGCGAGATGTCAGGCCAGATCTCCGACCAGATGTCGTAAAAGCGTCGGCCGAGCGCGTCCGGGTGCTTGGCGCCCAGGATCTCGGCATAAGAGTCATTGTAGAGGAATCCGAGCTCCGGCCCCCATGCGACGAACATCGGGAATTTGGAACCGAGCAGAAGCCCAACCACCGAACGCAGCGACTGCGGCCAATCCGTTGGGCTGCCGAGCGGCGAGCCCGACCAGTCATGGGCGCGCATTTGCTCACCCATCTCGCCGCCTCCGGCAAGGAAACCGGCATCTTGCATCCAGTTGGCGCGCACGAGCCCCTCAGTTTCCGCTATCGTTCAACGGCACTCCCGGTCCGGACCGAAGCCGCGCGTCTAACGTAGCCGTCTCTCCAGTGGAAGCCCGTTGGCTCTGGACGACTTGGCTGCAATCAGCAGGGGCCGAGGCCTAGAAGAAGAGCTTGCGGATGCTGACGCGGACCGATCGGCCGAGCGGGTCGAGAAAGGCGGGCTGGTAGCCGAGCGGAGTTTCGCCGGCGGCGTTGGTAACGTTCAGGCGCTGGTCGAAGAGATTGTCGACCACCAGACTGGCGCGGGTGCCGCGAAGCCAGGGATAGCGCTGGACGAGCGCGCGCTGCTGGCCGAGTTCGGCGAACAGCCTGAGGTTGGCCGTCGTCAGGCTGGAGAAGCGCAGATCCTCGTCGGTGCGTCCGCCGCCGAGGCCGCCGCGAACGAAGGTGCCGCTCCGCCAGTTCGCGCTCAGGCGGGCGCCGAAGCCATTGCGGAAATAGCCGGCCTGCGCCTCGATCTCGTGCTCCGGGCGCCCACCATTGTTGCCGACCGCGGAGCCGTCGAGGAGGTCGAGCACCGGCAGCCCTTCGCGAATCAGGATTTCGTCCTGCAGGTGCCAGGTATGGTAGAGCGCGAACTGCATCCGCCCGCCGCGCCCGCCGCCGCCAAAGCCCCCCGGTCCTCCAAAGCCACGGCCGCCGCCGTTCGCGCCGCTTTGGCCTCCGCCGCCGCCACCACCGCCGGCAGCACGCGCTTCCCGCCGCGCGGCGCGCCGTGCTTCGCGGTCCTGAGGGGTAGCTTCGCCAGCGCCGGGCGCGTCGGGCGTTCCTGGCGTGGCACCTGTCTGTCCGGCCGCTTGCTGGCGCTGGCCCCGCCACCCGCCGGGCGGCGGCTGCGGCCCCACGGATTTCGAGAAGTTGACCCCCCAGCGTACCTCCTGCCGGTCCGATCGTGCGAAGTTGACCGGGCGGCTGTCGATCTGCGTGAGCCGGCCGGTCTGGTCGCGGACGAAGCGATCGGGGAAGGCGGCCTCGATCTCAGGCGTGACGGTCGGGAAAGAAGCGATCGGGTTGTCGATCCGCGTGCTCGTATAGTTCGCCGTGATCGACAGGTCGGTCTCGGCGAGCGGCTTTGCGGTCACGCCCAGCTTGAAGACGCGGCGATTGTCGGAAAGCAGGTTCGGGTTGCCGCCTTCGATCCGGGTCACGTCCACGGTCTCACCGCGCGTGAAGTCGAACACACGCACGTTCGGCGTGACGAGGTTGGGATCGCCGAGCTGCTGCACGCCCGGCGCGCCGTCCTCGTCCGTGTAGGAGGCGATTATGTCCACCTGCGGGATCGGCTCCCAGTTGAAGCCGCCGCCAAGGGTGCGCAGGGTGCCGAAATCGGAGAGATGCTCGACCTCCGCATTGGCGTTGAGCGAGAAGTCGCCGATCGCGGCGAGCACGTCGTTGCGGCGGCTGGCGATCGGCACGTCGACATTGACCTGAGCATTGCCGCGGCTGCGGGACAGTTCGCGCGTCTGATCGAGATCGCTCCTCGTCGTCTCGCTGCGGATGCCGAGCCGGCTGGCGCCGATCCTCACGGTCGTGGAAACGTTGCCGGCGGGGAGATCGAACGGCGAGCCGTTGGCGACCAGCTCCGCATTGGCATCGTCGCGGACCGAGAAAGCGCGGTTGCGAAAGCGCGGATCGGTCAGGCTGTCGGTGTCGGTGAAGTTGGTGTTGCTGGAGCGGTCGTAATTGCCGGTGAGCGACCAGCGCCAATCCTGAAGCTGGCCGTTCATGGCGAGGCCGAGATGGCCGGTGCGGCTGCTGCTGTCGCGGGTCAGCGGGTCCGGCACGTCGCTCGTGGGAGCGGACAGGAAGGCAGAAGGAAGGCCGAACAGGCTGCGGCCTTCGGTGCCCTCCAGGCTGGCGTTGAACGTCGTCGAGACGTTCCCGAACAGAGTGCGGTTGAAGGTGCCGTTGATCGAGAACTGGTCGTTCGACCCGAGAAGGCTGCGGAACGCCCGCTCATCGAACAGCGGGGTCGGATCGGCGAGGATGACGTCCCGCTGGCTCTCCAGCAGAGGATCGTTGTGCCGGTATTCGGCGTCGATGTTCAATCGGCCGTTTCGGCTGAGGCGCAGCAGGCTGACATCGGCTTCATAGACGCTGCGCCCGCCCTCCGTGGACTGGCCGTAATCCACCTCTGCGGTGACGGCGTTGAAGCGGCGCCGGGTGACGAAGTTCACGACGCGCTGGTCGGCGCGGTAGCCATATTTGAGCGCGACTTCCTCCGGCAGCACCTCGACCCGAATGATCGCCTCGGGCGGGATGCCGCGGATCTCGCGAAAGCCGGAGATGCGCTGGCCGTTCAGCAGCACCACCGGCCGCTCGCCGCCGCGCCCGCGGCCGCTGCGGGTCTGCGGGGCGATCGCCTCGAGCAGCTCGCTAAGCGTCCCGGCGCCGAAGGAGCGGATGTCGCGTCGGTTGAAGGTGACCTCGGGCTCGATATTGCCGATCACGGCGCCGCGCTGGCGCTGACCCGTGACGACGATCTCTTCGCCTTCTTCCGCCGCCTCGTCCTCCAGCTCCGCATCCTCTCCTTCCACAGGCGCTGCGGGCTGAGCCGCGTCTTCGGCGGTTGCTGCCGCTTGCTCGCCCGGCTCGGTCGCGGGAGCGCCCTGGGGCGGGGAAGGAGCGGTTACTTGCGCCAGCAGCGGCTGATGGGAGACACCGGTCGCGAGCGCGACCAGCAGCCAGCGGGAGAGGGGAGGCCTGGGCATATTTTCCGTTTCAAAACGCAACTACGACAGGCATGCCGCTGCCGCCGCCGCTCTGAACACGGGATGTATAGAATGGTTGCGTGCCTCAGGCGGCGACGCGGGCGAGACCGGTCGAAAGCTGAAGCGCCGCGTTGATCCGTGCCTGCGGGTCGGGCCAGCTGCGCGAAACGACGAGCTTGCTGTCGGGGCGAAGCTTTGCCGCGCCCTTCAGCCGCTGGACGTAGTCGATCAGCCCCGTCAGGTTCGAGAACTTGTCCCCGTGGAAGCTCACCAGCGCGCCCTTGGCGCCGATGTCGAGCTTCACGATCCCCGCTTTGCGGCAATTGAGCTTGGTTTCGATGATCTTCAGGAGGTTCTCGGTCGCGGTCGGCAGCTTGCCGAACCGGTCGATCAGCTCGGCCGCGAACGCCTCGATCTCCTGGCGGCTCTCGAGCTCGTTCATGCGACGATAGAGGCCCATGCGCAGGTCCAGATCGGGGACGTAATCCTCGGGCAGCATGATCGGCGCATCGACCGTGATCTGCGGCGAGAACTCATCCGGCCGGTCGCGTGCGATGCCGCCGGCCTTGGCGTCCAGGATCGCCTCCTCCAGCATCGACTGGTAGAGTTCGAAGCCGACCTCCTTGATATGGCCCGATTGCTCGTCGCCGAGCAGGTTGCCGGCGCCGCGATGATCGAGGTCGTGCGCGGCGACCTGAAAGCCGGCGCCCAGCGTGTCGAGGTTGACCAGCACCTGCAGGCGCTTGTCCGCGGCTTCGGTGACCATCCGTGTCGCCGGCGTGGTGAAATAGGCATAAGCGCGCGTCTTCGCGCGCCCGACCCGCCCACGCAGCTGATAGAGCTGGGCGAGGCCGAACCGGTCGGCGCGGTGGATGATGAGCGTGTTCGCCGACGGAATATCGAGCCCGCTCTCGATGATCGTGGTCGAGAGCAGCACGTCATATTTGCGGTCGTAATAAGCGGACATCCGCTCCTCGACCTCGGTCGGCGACATCTGCCCGTGCGCCGTGATGAAGCTGACTTCCGGCACCTCGTCGCGCAGGAACTGCTCGATGTCCGGCAGGTCGGCGATCTTTGGCGCGACGAAGAAGCTCTGGCCGCCGCGATAATGTTCGCGCAGCAAAGCCTCGCGAAGCACCACCGGGTCCCAGGGCATCACATAGGTGCGGACCGCGAGGCGATCGACCGGCGGCGTCTGGATGACGGAAAGCTCGCGCAGCCCCGACATCGCCATCTGCAACGTGCGCGGGATCGGCGTGGCGGTGAGGGTGAGGACGTGCACGTCCGCCTTCATCGCCTTGAGCCGCTCCTTGTGAGTGACCCCGAAGCGCTGCTCCTCGTCGACGATGACAAGCCCGAGCTGCTTGAACTCGACCGACTTGGCGAGCAGCGCATGGGTGCCGATGACGATGTCCATCTTGCCCTCGGCCGCTTTCTCGCGCGTCGCCTTTGCTTCCGCGGCGGGCACGAGCCGGGAGAGGCGTCCGATCTCGATCGGAAAGCCGCGGAAGCGCTCGCAGAAGTTCGTATAATGCTGGCGCGCGAGCAATGTCGTCGGCGCAACCACGGCGACCTGCATCCCCGCCATGGCGGCGATAAAGGCGGCCCTCAGCGCCACCTCGGTCTTGCCGAAGCCGACATCGCCCACGACCAGCCTGTCCATCGGACGCCCGGCGCCGAGATCGGACACCACGTCCCCGATCGCGCGGTCCTGGTCCTCCGTCTCCTCATAGGGGAAGCGGTCGACGAAGGCGGAAAAGCCAGTATCGGGTTCGGCCACGCGCCCGGGCCGTAGCGCACGCGCCGCCGCGGTCTTGATGAGGTCGCCCGCGATCGCGCGGATGCGCTCCTTCATCCGCGACTTGCGCCGCTGCCACGCCTCGCCGCCGAGCTTGTCGAGCGCGACACCCTCGCTGTCGCTGCCGTAGCGCGACAGGATGTCGATGTTCTCGACCGGCACGTAGAGCTTGTCGCCGCCCGCATATTCGAGCGCGACGCAATCGTGCGGGCTCGTGCCGACGGGGATCTGCGTCAGCCCCTCATAGCGCCCGATGCCATGGTCGTTGTGGACGACCAGATCGCCCGGGCTGAGCGTCGCCAGCTCGGACAGGAATGCGTCGGTGCTCTTCTTGCGCTTCTTGCGGCGGACGAGGCGGTCACCGAGCATGTCCTGCTCGGTGAGCAGCGCGATGTCTGGCGTCGAAAAGCCGTGATCGAGCTGGATGACGGTGAGCGCGACCTGGCTCTTTGTGGCGGCGCCCAGCGCTTCCTGCCAGCTATCGGCTTCGACGGCCTTGGTGAGGCCGTGATCCGCCAGCAGTCCCTTCAGCCGCTCCCGCGAGCCCACCGAGTAGCTCGCCAGAACGACCTTGCGTTTGGCACGCCGCAGCTGCTGCACATGCTCGACCACCGCCTCATAGACGTTGACATTTTGCGACCGCTCCGGCGCGAAGTCGCGCGCCGTATCGACGCCGAAGTCGAGCACCTTCGCGCTCTCCGGCTCGTGATAGGGTGTCGTGAGGTGGAGCGGGCGATCGGCGATCGTGCGGTCCCATTCCTCCCGGCTGAAGTAGAGCGAGGCGGGCTCCAGTGGACGATAGCTGCCGGGGTCCGAAGACTGGGCGCGCACGCGGTTCTCGTAATAATCCGCGACGGCCTCGAACCTCGCGTCCGCCGCGCCGGCATCTCCTGCATCGCGCACGATGATGTCGTCGGCCGAGAGATGGTCGAACAGGCTGGCGAGCCGCTCCTCGAACAAAGGCAACCAATGGTCCTGCCCCGCAAGCCGGCGCCCTTCGGAGACCGCCTGGTAGAGCGGATCGCCGGTCGCGGTGGCTCCGAACTTCTCGCGGTAGCGCGAACGGAAGCGCTTGATGCTCTCTTCGTCGAGCAGGGTCTCGGAAGCCGGGAGGAGCGTGAAGCCCTCGACCGTGCCTATCGTCCGCTGCGTCGCCGGGTCGAAGCTCCGGACGCTCTCGATCTCGTCGCCGAAGAAGTCGAGGCGGAGGGCCTGCTCCTGCCCCGAGGGGTAGAGGTCGACGAGGCCGCCGCGCACCGCGAACTCGCCCGCATCCGCGACCGTATCGGTCCGCACATATCCGTTCGCCTGCAGCAGAGCCGCAAGCTTGTCGCGATCGATCCGCTCGCCGGGCGCCAGCCGCGCTACGAGCTGTCGGATGCGGAACGGTGTCAGCGTCCGCTGGGTCGCGGCGTTCACCGTCGTGACGAGGAGCTGCGGCCGGTCGGCCTTGCGCTGCAAGGCGTGCAATGTCGCCAGCCGCTCGGATGAGGAGCGCAGCGAAGGCGAGGAACGGTCGTAGGGAAGGCAGTCCCAGGCGGGAAAGCTGAGCGTCTCGAGTTCCGGCGCGAAATAATGAGCCGCATCGACGATGTGCCGCATCGCCGCTTCATCGGGAGCGATGAAGACGGCACGTCCCTTCGCGGCGCGCGCGAGATCCGCAGCAAGCCACGGCACGAACCCCGCCGGCGCACCCGCGAGCGTCATCGGCTCGGGAGCGTTCAGAATGCGCTGGAGGCTCGAGCCCTCCTGTCCTTGCGCCCCGCTTCTGCCGCTCGAGCTGCGCCGCTCAAGGGAAGGGGCCAAATTCGTCTCGTCCACACTCACTCCGGAAATCTGATATAATCGACCCGCTTCAACCGCCGCATCATCTCGCCGTCCCAGTGCGCGGGAACGGGCTGCGTTCCGATCGCCCAGGCCATGATGTCGACGTCCTGCTCCTCCAGCAGCGCCTCGTACCAATCCACTTCCTCGTCGCTCCACGCGGCATGATGCCGGTCGAAGAAGCCGCCGATCAGCAGGTCGGCTTCCTTCGTGCCGCGATGCCAGGCGCGGAAGCGGAGGCGTTTCAGGCGGTCGGTGCGGTTCATGAAGCTCCATAGCGAAACAGCCGGGCAGCGCTGGCGGAGCGCTCCGGCTTCTAAGTTTGTTCGTGTCGCATGATCTTGCCGGAAAACCGGTTCCCACTTTTCCGGATCATGCTTACGTGAGCCTCACCTAGGTATGCGCCCCGACATTCTCAATCCTTTGTTCGCCGAAGTGGAGGTGCTGAAGGGCGTCGGGCCCCAGCTTGCCAAGCCGCTGAAGCGCCTTGGGCTGGAGCGCGTCGTCGATGTGCTTTTTCATCTGCCGGTGAACTGGATCGAACGGAAGCGGGTCGAGTTGCTCGACATGGCCGATGCCGGGCGGGTGGTGACAGTGGAGGTGACGCCGGTAGACTACCGCCAGAGCGGCGCGCGGGGACCGTTTCGGGTCCAGGCAACCGACAAGGCCGGCAATTATCTCAGCCTCACTTACTTCAACAATCCCGGTTGGGCGAAGAAGCAGCTGCCGCTCGGCGAGCCCAAGGTCGTCTCGGGCCGGATGGAGATGTACGGGCAGGAGCTTCAGATGGTCCACCCGGACCATGTGCTGCCCCCCGCCGAAGCGGCCGCGCTGCCGGCCTACGAACCGGTTTATCCGCTTTCGGAGGGTCTCACCAATTACCGCCTCGGCCAACTCGCCGGCCAGGCGCTCGCACGAGTGCCGGTGCTGCCCGAATGGATCGAGCCGAGCCTGCTGGAGCGGCGCGGCTGGCCGGCCTGGGGAGCCTCGCTCCAGCTTGCCCACCGCACCCACGACCGCGACGCCGCGCGCGAGCGGCTCGCTTATGACGAGGTCTTCGCCAACCAGCTTGCGCTGACGCTCGTCCGCGGCGCTGCCCGCCGGCGCAAGGGCGTGCCGCTGAAGGGCGACGGGCGTCTGCGCGACCGCCTCCAGCTGCCTTATGCGCCCACCGGCGCGCAGGCACGCACGATTGGCGAGATCGAGGGCGACCTCCAGCAAGAAATGCCGATGCTGCGCCTGCTCCAAGGCGATGTCGGCTCCGGCAAGACTTTGGTTGCGCTGATGGCGCTGCTGATTGCGGTCGAGGCGGGCGCGCAGGGGGCGCTTCTGGCCCCGACGGAGATCCTCGCCCGCCAGCATTTCGACACCCTGTCGCGCCAGCTGACGGGCCTCGGCGTCACCGTCGCGATCCTCACCGGGCGCGAGAAGGGTCGCACGCGTGACTCCACCCTTATGGGCCTGGCCGACGGCTCGATCGATATCCTCGTCGGTACGCACGCCATCTTCCAGCAGGCAGTGACGTACAAACGCCTCGGCCTCGCCGTCGTCGACGAGCAGCACCGCTTCGGCGTCGCCCAGCGCATGATGCTCGCCGCCAAGGCCGAGCGCCCGCCGCACCTCCTCGTCATGACCGCCACCCCGATCCCGCGCACGCTGACGCTCGCCCAATATGGCGAGATGGACGTCAGCCGCCTCGACGAGATGCCGCCGGGCCGTCAGCCGATCGAGACGCGAGTGCTCAGCAGCGAGAAGCTGCCGGACGTGATCGCCGGGCTCGGCCGCCACGTCGAAGCGGGCGGCCAAGCCTATTGGGTCTGCCCGCTCGTCGAGGAAAGCGAAGCCTCCGACCAGGCCGCTGCCGAGGAGCGGGCGCAGCTGCTGAAGCTCCGCTTCGGCGACAAGGTCGGCCTCGTTCACGGTCGGATGAAGGGGCCGGAGAAGGATGCCGTGATGGCCGACTTCGCCGGTGGCCGGGTCGCCGTCCTCGTCGCGACCACGGTGATCGAGGTCGGCGTCGACGTGCCCAACGCCACCTTGATGATCATCGAGGGCGCGGATCGCTTCGGCCTTGCCCAGCTTCACCAGTTGAGGGGCAGGGTGGGGCGCGGCAGCGGCAAATCCACCTGCCTGCTCCTGCGCGGCGAGGCGCTGAGCGAAACCGCCCGCGCCCGCTTGTCGCTGATGCGGGAGAGCAATGACGGCTTCCGTATTGCCGAGGAGGATCTGCGTCTTCGCGGCGGCGGCGAGATCCTCGGCACCAAACAGTCGGGCGAAGCGCAGTTCCGGCTCGCTTCCCCTGAGCAGATCGGCGAGCTGATCGGCCCCGCCACCGACGATGCGCGCCTGCTGGTCGACCGCGACGGCGGCCTCACCGGTCCCCGCGGGCAGGCGGCTCGGACGCTGCTCTACCTGTTCGAGCGGGACGCCGCCGTGGGGCTGTTACGCTCGGGTTAGGAGCCCGTGCTTCTTCTTGCCGAGGCTGAGCCGGAGCGGTTCGTCCTGCTCCAGCACGATTGCAAAGCTGGGATCGCTGATCGTCACGCCATTGAGGCGCACGGCGCCTTCCGCCAGCTTGCGCCGCGCCTCTCCGTTTGAGGCGGCGAAACCGAGCGCCGTCAGCGCGATCACGATGCTGATCTGGCCGTCCACCGTGAGCGTCGGCAAAGCGTCGCCCGCTCCGCCCTGCTCGAAAGTCCTTCGGGCCGTCTCCGCCGCTTCAAGCGCGGCCTCTTCGCCATGGGCCATCCTGGTGGTTTCATCCGCGAGCACTTTCTTGGCGTCGTTGATCTCGCTCCCCTGGAGCCTTTCCAGGCGCACGATTTCGTCGACCGGCAGGTCCGTGAAACGCCGCAGGAACTTGCCGACATCCGCGTCCTGCGTGTTCCGCCAGAATTGCCAGTAATCGTAGGGCGAGAGCTGGTCGGCATTGAGCCAAACCGCCCCGCGCTCCGTCTTGCCCATCTTGCCGCCGTCGGCCGTGGTAAGGAGCGGGGTGGTGAGGCCATAGACCTGCGTCCCGTCGACGCGCCGAGCCAGCTCGATGCCGTTGACGATGTTCCCCCACTGGTCGGACCCGCCGAGCTGTAGCCGGCACGCGGCGCGGCGCGACAGCTCCAGGAAGTCGTAGCCCTGGAGGATCATGTAGTTGAATTCCAGAAACGAGAGCGACTGCTCCCGGTCGATCCTGATCTTGACGCTGTCGAAGCTCAGCATCCGGTTGACCGAGAAATGCTGGCCGATCTCGCGGAGGAAAGGGATATATTCCAGCCGGTCGAGCCACTCGGCATTGTCCAGCACCACCGCGTCCGTCGGCCCCTCGCCGAACGTCAGGAAGCGCTCGAACACCCTTTTGATGGACGCGATGTTGGCGTTGATGGTCTCCGCTGTCAGCAGCTTCCTCGCTTCGTCCTTGAAGCTCGGATCGCCGATCTTGGACGTGCCGCCGCCCATCAGCACGATCGGCTTATGCCCGGCCTGCTGGAGGCGCCGGAGCAGCATGATCTGCACCAGGCTGCCGACGTGGAGGGAAGGGGCGGTCGCGTCGAAGCCGATATAGCCCGGCACGATCTCCCTCGACGCAAGGGCGTCCAGCCCCTCGGCATCGGTCAGCTGATGAATGAAGCCGCGTTCGTCGAGCGCGCGCAGGAGATCGGACTGGAAGCTGGTCATGACGCGGCGCGGTTAGCACGCGCCCTCGCACTCCTCCAAGCCTATCGAGCGGCCTCATTGGGCTCGCCGCCCACGATGCGCGGCCGCTCGGGGCCGCCTGCCTGCGGACGGTCCCACTGGAGGCGGCTCACATAAAGGCAGCGCTTGTGCACGTTTGGCTGCTCGCGCCCGTCCGGATCGCGGTTCCAGGCGTGGAAGAAGGCGTAAGTGCGCCGGCCGTCCTCCAGGATCGACTGGTGGCCCGGCCCGATCAGCGGCGTTTCTTTGTGCGACCAGAGGATCGGATTGTCGCCTGGATCCCTGCACGGCCCGCGCGGGCTGGCGCAGGTGAGGGAGGCGACCGCGTAATTCTTGTTCCCGTAGAAATTGCCGGAGTAGAACAGGTGATAGGCGCCGTCGCGCTTCACCATCGTCGGCGCTTCCACCACCCGCCATTCCCAGTCGTCATGCTCTTCGGGAGAGTCGTTGTTGGCGATCAGGCGGACCGCAGGCCCCAGCGCCGCGAGCCCGTCCTCGCTGAGCCCCTGCGCGTAGATGGCCGATCCCGGCGCGCAGCAGTTCGAGTCATCCTTGTAGTAGAGGTAGAGGCTGCCGCCGTCGCGGAACACGCTCGCGTCGATGACCCCGTTCGGGAAGTCGGTGCAGACGAGCGGCGCGTCGGTGCCGAGGAACGGCCCTTCCGGCCGGTCACTCACGGCAGCGCCAAGGCAGTGCCGGTGCCGGACGACCGGTCCGCTCGGCGGCGTTTCGGTCCGGGTTAACGTGACGTGCCGCGCATTATAGTAGAGCACGTAGCGGCCGCCGACCTGCATGACCTCCGGAGCCCACACCTGCGGGTGGTTGCGGTCGACCCACGCCGGCAGGCTGGCGGCGGGCAAGGCTTCGATGGCCTCGCCCCATTCGGTGAGGTTGCGAGAGCGGACGAGCTGCACGTTCATCTGCCCGCCGCCCACCTGGTTGCCCGTCGCATAAGCATGGTAGGTGCGACCGAACCGCGCCACGAACGGGTCTGGAAAGTTCGCGTCGATGAGGAGGTGCGGCTGCTCCGCGCCAAGGCTTCGGATCGAGACGCCGCGGCCCGAAGCGCCGGGGCAGGAGGGCGCCGCCGTCTGGTAGGCATGGCCGCTCGAGGCCAGCAGCATCGCGGCGACGGCGAAGGCGGCCCGCACTGTCTTCAGCTCTTCCGGCTCAGGCTTCGCATCGCGTCGTCGAGCCCATCGAGGGTCAGCGGATACATGCGATCCTTCATCAGCTCCTGCATGATGCGGATTGAGTGGGAATAGCCCCAATATTGCTCTTTCATCGGATTGAGCCACACCGCGGCCGGATAGGTGTTCACCACCCGCTGCATCCACACCGCGCCCGCTTCCTCGTTGAAATGCTCGACGGAGCCGCCGGGGTGGCTGATCTCGTACGGGCTCATAGAAGCGTCGCCGACGAACACGACCTTCCAGTCATGGCCATATTTGTGGAGCACGTCCCAGGTTGGCGTGCGCTCCTGGAAGCGGCGGGCATTGTCCTTCCAGACGCCCTCGTAGAGGCAGTTGTGGAAGTAGAAGAATTCGAGGTTCTTGAACTCGCTGGTCGCGGCCGAGAACAGCTCCTCGCAGACGCGAATGTGCGGGTCCATCGAGCCGCCGACGTCGAGGAAGAGCAACAGCTTCACCGCATTGTGACGCTCCGGCCGCATCTGGATGTCGAGCCAGCCCTTCCGGGCCGTGCCGTCGATCGTGCCGTCCATGTCGAGCTCGTCCGCCGCGCCTTCGCGGGCGAAGCGGCGCAGCCGGCGAAGCGCCACCTTGATGTTGCGCGTGCCGAGTTCGACCGAGCTGTCGAGGTTCCGAAACTCGCGCTTGTCCCACACCTTGATCGCGCGGCCGTGCTTGCCTTCGCCGCCGATCCGCACGCCTTCCGGGTTATAGCCGCCATGGCCGTAGGGCGAGGTGCCCCCGGTCCCGATCCACTTGTTGCCGCCCTGGTGGCGCCCCTGCTGCTCCGCGAGCCGCTGCTTCAGCGTCTCCATGATCTCTTCCCACGAGCCAAGCGACTTGATCTCGGCCATCTGCTCGGGGGTGAGGTAGAGCTCGGCGATCTTCTTCAGCCACTCCTCCGGCAGCGGAACCGCCTCGGTGCCGTAGCTCGTCTCCAGCCCCTTGAAGACCTTGCCGAACACCTGGTCGAAGCGGTCGAGCAGCCCTTCGTCCTTCACGAAGGTCGCCCGCGCCAGATAGTAGAAATCCTCCGGCCGCGCCCCGATGACGTCGGCGTCCAGCGCTTCCAGCAAGGTGAGATGCTCCTTCATTGAAGCCGGGATGCCGGCGGCGCGCAGCTCATCGACGAAGGAGAAGAACATGCGCCCGCATTAGCCCAGCGGACCGCCCGAAGCCAGCAACGGGTGGTTAACGCGGTTTCAACTCTTCTGCCACTAAAGATTGGCTGCAAAGACACAGGGGATGGCGGCAGAGTGGCAAGTTCAGCGATCGAACAACCGGACAGCAATGCGATTAATCTGGTCGCGCGCAATTGCGGCAGCCTCGCGATCGAGTGCAGCGACGTGTCGGGCTATGTCGCCGGCGTCTCCGACCGTATCTCCTCCAACCTTAAGACGCTCGACGCGCTCGAGGACGTGACCTCCCGTCTGATGGCCGATCAGGCCCGTGTTGCCGATTCCACCGACGAAGCGCGCCTCCTCGCCGAACAGGCGCGTGAGAAGCTCGGCCAGGGCCGCTCCGCGATCGAGGATACGATCCGCATCTTCAGCGGCCTGACCGAGCTCGTCGTCCAGCTCGGCGACCGCATGGCCGGCTTCGCCGAAGCGATGACGCAGGTGCAGCGCGTCTCCTCCAGCATCGAAAGCATCGCGAACAAGACCAACATGCTGGCCCTCAACGCTACCATCGAGGCCGCGCGGGCAGGGGAGGCGGGCAAGTGCTTCGCGGTGGTCGCGGCCGAGGTGAAAAAGCTCGCCCACGACACCCGCACCGCCACCAGCGAGATCGCCTCCACCGTCGCCTCGCTCACCCGCGAGGCCGAGGCCGTCACGACCGAGATCAAGGCCGGCGTCGAGCGCAGCCGCGAGGCCCGCGGCAGCTTCACCACCATCAACGACACCGTGCGCGACGTCGCCGACCTCGTCGCCATGGTCGACCGCCAGACCGACGGCATCGCTCAGTCGGCCGGAATCATCCAGCAGAGCGTCGACAGCGTGAAGAGCGGTCTTTCCAGCTTCGCTGCGGACGCGCGCGCCAATGGCGGCCAGCTTCACGAAGCGCAGGATCGGCTCAGCCGCCTCGAGTCCCTCTCCGGCGACATGCTCGACCGTCTTGCGAGCTGCGGCGTGCGGATCGACGACACCAGCTTCATCGAGGCGTCGCAAGCGGCCTGCCGCGAGCTCGCCACGATGATCGAAAAGGCGATCGCTCGCGGCGAGATCAGCGAAGACGACGTGTTCGACACCGATTACCGGCCGATGCCGGGCACCAATCCCGTGCAATCCGCCACGCGCTTCTGCGACTTCGCGGATGACCGCGTTCGCCCGGTGCTCGACCGCATCATGGCAAGCGACAGCCGCACCGTCGGCTGCGTCCTGAGCGACAATAACGGCTATCTGCCGACCCACATCAGCGAGCGCTCACGGCCGCAGGGGCCCGACCCCAAGTGGAATTCCGAACATTGCCGCAACCGCCGCAACTTCATCGACGACGCCACCCGCCGCGCGATCGAGAGCGACAAGGAAGCGATGCTCGTCACCTACCGCATGAACCTGGGCGAAGGCCGCTATCTGCCGGTCAAGAACGTCTTCGTGCCGCTCTATGTAAACGGTCGCCGCTGGGGTAACTTCGAACTCGCCTACCGCGACGAGGCGATGCGCTGAGCTAACGGACTGCCCCGGAGTTGATCGACACCGTTGTTGTGCCAACTTCCGACGAGGAGAGCGGCCGCGCGCTGGGGAGCATTTCCATCACCTGCTTCGGAGGCGGCAACCGGTTGAACGAGGGATAGACGCTGCTCCGGCCCAGGTCGAGCAACGTCACCGAATAACGGGCCGTCTTCGGTTTCAGCACGTTCGGCGACTCTCCGACGGATACGGCTCTGCCCGAGTCCGCCAGAGCAACAAGATAGCTCGTCTGGCTGGCTGCCGGCCGATAGACGCCGTACCCGACGCTCTGCTCCTGCTCACGGCAATAGGATACGGGATCGGAGGTGGGCTTGCTCGCTGCCGCCATCGCGAAGAGTGAGCCCAGCACGGCCTGCTCCATATCCGGCTTGATCAGCTTGGCCCGCTTCAGCGTGAGTGGTGTTGGACACGGCTGAAGCGGAGCCGCGGCCGGCGCCGGGCCGACATTTTTCGGCCAGCGGATATTGCCGATGAATGCGGCCATCTTCTGGTCCAGAGCCTTAGGATCGAGCGAGCTCGAGCTCATGCGGACCTTGACTGTCCAGTCGTTTAGCGGAGCGACCGCAAGGCCAGTCGCGGTGTAGCGGCCGCCGCTGACTGGATAGACGACGCTCAATCCGCTCTCGCTGGCGCCGCCGGGAAGAGCGAAGGCGCGCACCGGCAGCGCTTGCGCTGTGGCGATCGGCAACACCTTGAGCTGTTCCAGCACCGTTCTACTCCGATCGAACCAAAGGGGTGCGCTTCGGATCTGGGAGCGAAATAGATAGACGCTGGTCGTCACCGATCGCGCCGTGTCTTCGTATGTGGCTATGATCTCAAGCTCTGCGGTCCCGCTGTCCTGGACATCGGTCCGTCTCATCCCCTCGATCGTTGATGGAAGGATGAGGTTGGTCGCCGCATGCTGCCAACTGGCGGCGGGCGGCACATTCAGGCTACGAAGCCGCGGTTGCGCGCCCGCGGGAGGAGAAATGACGGCCGCCAGGAGGATCAAGGCCAAACCTGGAGTCCGCATCGTTTATCCCCCTTGGCGCCTCGTCATGAAGGCAAGCCTTTCGAACAGCATGACATCCTGCTCGTTCTTGAGCAACGCCCCGTGCAGCGGCGGGATCGCCTTGTGCGGGTCTCGGGACTGGAGCACCTCGAGCGGCATGTCCTCGTGGAGGAGGAGCTTTAGCCAGTCGATCAGCTCGCTGGTTGACGGCTTCTTCTTGAGGCCGGGCACGTCGCGGACCTCGTAGAAGATGTCCATCGCTTTGGAGACCAGCATCTTCTGGATTTCGGGGAAGTGGACGTCGATGATCGCCTGCATCGTCTCCCGGTCCGGGAACTTGATGTAGTGGAAGAAGCAGCGGCGCAGGAACGCGTCCGGCAGCTCCTTCTCGTTGTTCGAGGTGATGACGACGATCGGCCGTTCGGCCGCCTTCACCGTCTCGCGGGTTTCGTAGACGTGGAACTCCATGCGATCGAGCTCCTGGAGGAGGTCGTTCGGGAATTCGATGTCGGCCTTGTCGATCTCGTCGATCAGAAGGACGGGCAGCTCCGGCGAAGTGAACGCCTCCCAAAGCTTGCCGCGGCGGATGTAGTTGGAGATGTCGTGAACGCGCACATCGCCCAGCTGCCCGTCGCGAAGCCGCGCCACGGCGTCATATTCGTAGAGGCCCTGCTGAGCCTTGGTGGTAGATTTGACGTTCCACTCGATCAGCGGAGCGCCGACGGCGGCCGCGATCTCGTGCGCGAGAACGGTCTTGCCGGTGCCGGGCTCGCCCTTGACGAGCAGCGGGCGCCGAAGCGTGACTGCAGCGTTGACAGCGACCTTCAGGTCGTCGGTCGCGACGTAATTCTGGGTACCTTGAAAGCGCATGGGCGGCGCTTAGGGCAGGGGAGCGCTTCCGCGCAACCTTCAGTCGTCGCCGCGGGCCTGCTGCCTCGCCTCAAGCAATTCCCACAGGCCGAAGTGCTGCACGACGATTTGCTCGGCTCCGAATAGGATCGCGCGCTCGACGGCCGGGCGGGCGGCGGCGCCATCGGCGACGGCGCGGATGCGATCGCCATCGGCGAGTTCATAGGCCGGAGGCTCGATGCCGAAGCGAGTGGCCGCTACGCTGAGCACGCCGCGAACGGCTGCCCAGTCAAGCACCAGCGCAAAAGCAGCGCCAAGCGCGCAGCCGTGGCGCTCGGACTGCGCAAGCATCTCGACGGCGTGGCGCTGGCCGAGCACCGCGGCCTGGGTGTCGCCGGCGCCGGCCGTGCTCGGCATCGGCCCTGCAGCGACCGCCAGCCGGGTGAGGAAGCCGCGCTCGGCCGAGAAGCCGTCGAGCGCAGTTCCGAACCAGGCACGCTCGGCAGGCTCGACGCTGCGGTTGGCGGCGTGGTCGACGACGCCCGGGTGGCGGCCGTGAAGAGTGCAAAGGAAATGAACGGCATCGGCAAGGTTACGGGCGGCGTGCGGCCCCCGAAGCAGGGCCTCGCTGGTGAGGTACGGGTGGGCGGCGCTGCCTTGACCGGCCACGCAAGCCAGCAGCTTTTCTCCCGTGCGGGCGCTGCCTGCATGTCCGACAGAAGCTAAAGCCATCGATTACCCCTCCACCCGCTGCACTGGTCCTGCAGCGGTTATGCGGACTGATCTATATTCAATTGGCGTAAAGAGGAGGTTTACGAGGCGTTAGGGTGAGCGACTCCGCAAGGCCGAGGGGGAGGTTATTCGCGGGGTCAGGGAGAGGTGACGCTGATCTCTCCCTGAGTGTGTCGCT
>NZ_CADCWD010000038.1 GCF_902806315.1 uncultured Sphingosinicella sp. | reverse complement strand
CGCAATGACGAGCGCTCCGATCAGTAGCACAAGCTTTTTAACATCCATGACGCCAGTCGCCTCCTGTCGGGTTCACTGGAACCCGCCCTGTTTCATCAGCCAAATTGGTTAAGATAAGGTTCGCCAAGCACCCAGAACCCGCCCACGGCGATGGCCACGCCGTAGGGGATCTCGAGTGCTGTTGCAGATTTCGCCCACCTGTGGCGGATGAGCATCGCCAGAGTCAGCACGCCGCCCGCCAGCGACATGATCACCAGCAGCTTGGCCACGGCAAACGGGGACAGCCACAGCGAGAGCGCGGCGATCAGCTTGACGTCGCCGCCGCCCATCGCCCCGATGTGAAAGGCGAGGGCGAAGATCGCGAATACCAGCGCCGCGACTGCAACGTGCGCTGCGACGTCCGGCCAGAGCGACAGCCCGCTGAACCACCAGAAGGGGATTGCGGAAAGCGCGATCGCAGCGTTGAGCCAGTTCGGGATCGTCCGACTGCGCAGGTCTCCCACCACCGCGACGATCAGCATCGCGGCAAGGGTTGCGATCAGAAAATTGGCAATAACCCCCGACATGAAGAGAGCTACTAGACGTGGTTACTTGCCAAACCGTAACCAGCGCGCATGAAAGCGACCGCGATCGATCGAAGGGCTCTTCCAGCCGGCGCGCGGCTTTCCACCTGGGTCGCGCCAGACGGGTGGCAGCTGCGCCGCCTCGATATTCCGCAGCCTGAGGGTGGAGCGCAGCGTGGAAGTCTGATGTTTGCCGGTGGTCGCGGCGACTTCATCGAAAAATATCTGGAGCCGCTCGGTCACTGGCACGCGCTGGGCTGGAACGTCGCCTCGTTCGACTGGCGGGGGCAGGGCGGCTCGCGAGGGAGCATCGTCGGCGGCAATTTCACCGACTTCGATCCGCTGGTTGGCGACTGCGCCGAACTGCTTGCGGCCTGGCGCGCCGAAACTCCGGGCCCGCATGTTGCGATTGCGCACTCCATGGGTGGGCATCTGCTGCTTCGCGCCATCGCCGAGCGAGGGGCTCAATTAGATGCCGCGGTGCTGGTCGCGCCGATGCTCGGCATCAACACGGGGCGCACCGCGCCTCGGCTGCTGCGCTGGACGGTGCGGCTGATCGCTGCGCTAGGCGGACGCGACCGCAGAAGCTGGAAGGAGACGAGCCCCGGAACCACCACCGGACGCATCCGGCGCGCAAACCTCACGAGCTGTGAGGACCGATACGGCGACGAACTCTGGTGGAAGGAGCGCGAGCCCGGCTTCCATTTGGGGGCGCCCAGCTGGGGCTGGCTCGACGGCGCCTTTCGATCGACGTCGCGGCATACGCCCGAAGCGCTGCGAAGTGTCACCACCCCTATCCTGATCCTGGCCACCCCACGCGACCGGCTGGTCAGCCCACCGGCCATCCTTCGTGCGGCGGAGCTTTTGCCCAATGCAGAACTTGCCATCTTCGAAACGGCCGCGCACGAGATCCTTCGCGAGGCCGATCCGGTCCGGCTGGAGGCGCTCGGCCGTATCGACGCATTCCTCGATGAGCATGCCCGCTCGTGATCCAGCGCGCGGACGTTGCGATCATCGGCGCGGGAATGGCGGGGGCCAGCCTCGCCGCCGAGCTTGCACCCCACTGCTCGGTTGTTCTGCTCGAGGCCGAAGACCAGCCGGGCTATCATTCAACCGGGCGCTCTGCCGCTTTCTGGTCCGAGACCTACGGCGGCCCGCTGATCCAGCCACTGACCAGCGCGTCGGGTTCGTTCCTCGCCGAGCCCCCGGCGGAGTTCGCGGAAACCGGCTTCCTGAAAAGCAGAGGCGCCATTCATGTCGCCGCATCCCAAGGCGACGCGTCGCTCCGCGAGCTGGAGGGAGATTTCCGCGCCTCGAACGTTCGCCTCCAGCGCCTCGACCGGGACCAACTCGCGGCCGTCATTCCCGGCCTCAGGAGCGGCTGGGACAGCGGCTTGCTTGAACCAACTTGCGCGGACATCGACGTCGCCGCGCTGCATGCCGCCTATCTCCGCGCCTCAAGGCGAGCGAGCGCCCGCCTCATCAACAACGCTCGTCTGGTGGATGCTCGAAGAACCGACGGGAGCTGGCGACTTCAGACGTCTGCAGGCGAGATCCAAGCTGAGCTGATCGTCAATGCAGCCGGTGCATGGGCCGACGACGTCGCGCGCATCGCGGGCGTCGACCAGGTCGGCATTCAGCCCTACCGCCGCACCATCGCCCAGCTTCGGATCAGCCCCGAGGTTTCCCCCGATCTGCCGCTGGTGATCGACGCGAATGGCGGCTTCTACTTCAAGCCCGAGGCTGGCGGACGCCTGTGGCTGAGCCCGCACGACGAGACTGCCTGCGCCCCGTGCGACACGGCCGCGGAAGAATATGATGTCGCGCTGGCCATCGAGCGGCTGGGCACGGTCGTCGATTGGAGGGTCGAACGCGTGGAACATAGCTGGGCAGGCCTCCGCAGCTTCGCGCCCGACCGGCTACCCGTTTACGGTCTCGCCCCAAACAGGCGCGACTTCTTCTGGTTCGCGGGGCAGGGGGGCTTCGGCATCCAGACCGCGCCCGCAGCGGCCAAGCTCGCCGCGTCGCTCCTTCTCGGCACGGCGCCCGACCCGATGGTGAGCGCCATCGACCCCGAGCCTTATTTCGCCGGGCGCTTCAGGAACTGAACCGCGGCCTCGCAGGCAAGCTTGTCAGCCCGCTCATTCTCGGGGTGCCCGGCATGGCCCTTGACCCAACGCCAGTCGATCCGGTGCGGCGTCGCGGCGCTGAGCAGCTCCTGCCAAAGCTCCGCATTCTTCACCGGCTTCTTGTCCGCGGTCCGCCAGCCGTTCTTCTGCCAGCCGAAGATCCACTTGGTGATCCCGTCGCGCACATATACGCTGTCGGTCGTCAGCGTAACTTCGCACGGTCGATTGAGCGCCTGGAGCGAGCGGATCGCGGCAAGCAATTCCATCCGGTTGTTGGTCGTCAGCGCTTCGCCGCCGGAAAGTTCTTTCTCGTGCGCACCCGAGCGGATCACCGCACCCCAGCCTCCGGGGCCCGGATTGCCCTTGCAAGCGCCGTCCGTGAAGATTTGCACCGCAGTCATCGAAGGCTCGCTCAGGCCGCTTCGAGCCCGCGCGGGAGCTTGAACACCATTCGCTCCTCTACCCCGTCGACCGGCACTTCCTGCACCTCGAAATGCTCGGCGAGCAGATCGACGACTTCGCGCACCAGCACCTCCGGCGCCGAAGCGCCGGCGGTCAGCCCTAGCGTCTCTACCCCATCAAGCCAGCCGAAGTCGATCTCCGCCGCGCGGCCGATAAGGCGTGCGCGAACGCCCTCGCGCTCGGCCACTTCGACCAGCCGCACCGAATTGGAGCTGTAGGGAGCGCCGATCACGAGCATCGCATCGCATCGGCCGGCAATCTCCTTGACCGCGCTCTGGCGGTTGGACGTCGCGTAGCAGATGTCCTCGCCGCGCGGGCTCTTGATCTCCGGAAAGCGGCGCTGGAGCACGGCGATGATCTCCGCCGTGTCGTCAACCGAGAGTGTCGTCTGCGTCAGGAACGCAAGGTTCGACGGATCGGTTGGCGCGAGCGTCTCCGCATCTTCCGCGGTCTCGATCAGCGTCATTGCGCCTTCGGGTACCTGGCCGAAGGTGCCGATCACTTCGGGGTGACCGGCATGGCCGATGAAGAGAATGTGCCGGCCGCTTTCGACCAGCCGCTCGGCCTGACGGTGCACCTTGGAGACAAGCGGGCAGGTGGCGTCCAGGTAGGAAAGGCCCCGCGACTCTGCCTTGGCAGGAACCGCCTTGGGCACGCCGTGCGCAGAGAAGACCACGGGGACCCCATCCGGGACCTCGTCGAGTTCGCGCACGAACACCGCGCCTTTGGCCCGGAGAGTATCGACCACGAACTTGTTGTGCACGATCTCGTGGCGGACATAGACCGGCGCGCCGTAGCGCTGGATCGCAAGCTCGACGATGTGGATGGCGCGATCCACGCCCGCGCAGAAGCCGCGCGGCGCGGCGATGAGCAGGGTCAGGGGCCTCTTCGATGTTGCCATGGCGGCGCTCTACCGGATTGCTTGCAGCCATGAAAGCCGCTTCCTATGATCCCGCACGCCGGTTAGGACC